>CANHMJ010000005.1 GCA_947461805.1 Burkholderiaceae bacterium | reverse complement strand
CGAATCATCTGCATTGCAAGTCTTGCGGATTATTCAAGAAGAGGCCATGAAAGAAAATACGGCTGCGATTCATACGCAAGTTCCTGTTGAAGTCGCCGCCTTCCTCCTAAATGAAAAGCGCGCTGAAGTAATAAAGATCGAAAGCCGTTTCAAAGTCAATGTCTTAATGATTCCAAATAAGCATTTGGAAACACCGCATTACAAACTAGAGCGCTTGCGCCATGACGATGTTCGCCTAGACGATCAAAAAGCCAGTTATGTCATGGCTGAAGAAGCCGCGCGCGAGCTCGAAGCCGATACTGTGGTGAGTCGCAAAGAAGGCGAGATTAAAGCGCGTCCTGAGGCAGCTGTTAAAGGCATTACTCCAAGCCAACCCGCCCCGGTTGCTCAGCCACGTCCAGCGCGTAGCTCGAGTGCCGATACGCAATCCAGCTCCGGTGGTTTCTTTGGTTTTATTAAAAAGCTGTTCTCATCGAGCGAGCCTGAAGTCAAACCAGCACCTGCTACCCCACGCGGCCGCAATCCCCAAGGTCGCGATAGTAATCGCAATGGCGGTGATCGTGGACGTAATCGTGGGCGTCGCGGTGAACGCAGCGAGCGGGGTGAACGAATCGATCGGCCAGCAAGCGCAGCACCCGAAGCAAGCTCGAACACAGAGGGCGCACGCGAAGCAAAACCCCGTCAAGAAGGCCGTGGTCGCAATCGCAATGGCCGTACCGAGCGCCCTGAAGTAGCGCGCACGGATGCAGATGCCTCAAGCGCGAAGCCAAACGATGCTCCATCCACAACCGATGGCAATTCGGCGGCGGATGGAAGTGAGCAACGCCAGGGTCGCGGTCGCAATCGCCGTGGTCGTGGTCGTGGTGGGCGTACTGAGCGCAGTGAAGGTGCCGGTGAAGCAAACGCAACGGTGATTACGAGCTACTCCGCTGGTGGCGCATGGCCCCCATCTGGTATGGCTGGCTCATCGGCAACCATCCCCACAAGCGAACTGACTGCCAGCTTTAGTGCTCGCAAGCCAAGTCCACAATCAGGTGGTCGTGGATCTCGCCCGCCACGCTCGAATCAGAGTGAGCGTAATAATGGTGAGCGCAATAACGGCGCAGATCAGCAACCCTCCGAATCGGCTTCAGCCAGTTTCGTACCAGCGGCAACTGCGCCGGTAAAGCCTGCAGCAGTGGCGCCGGTAGCGTTGGCGCCAGCGCCTGAACTACCGAAGGTAGATTTTGCACCGCTCGAAGAGAAGCCATTGCAGCAAGTGATCGAATCAGCAGGCATGGTTTGGGTTGGTACAGACACGGCTAAATTAGCTGAAGTCCAAACCCAGATACAGTCTGAGCCAGCCCCAATTCGGACTACCCGGGAACCCAAGCCGCCAGCAGCGCTTCCGCAGGGCCCTATGGTCCTGATCGAAACCGGTGGGCAGGAAAAATCGGTACCGAAAGAAATCTAAGCCAAACAAAACCCCTTTATTGGGGTTTTGTTTAACTCAGCATCCCATTCCAATCACCGCCATAATTGAGTCATGGTTGAACGCGTAATCCCCATTCGCATCGATGAAGGCAAGGGCCTTGCCCCTGTAATGCCGTCCACCCTGGCCGCCCCCTCGAGCCGGTCGGTTGATTTACGTGGGCGTCCTTTGCGAGATTTACGCATTTCAGTCACCGATCGGTGCAACTTTCGCTGCACCTACTGCATGCCCAAAGAAGTGTTTGATCAGAACTATCCCTATCTGTCACAAACTGCCCTACTGAGCTTTGAGGAAATGACACGCCTTACGGCAATTTTTGCGTCGCTTGGGATTGAAAAAATTCGCTTGACGGGTGGCGAGCCATTACTGCGTAAGAATGTAGAAGGCTTGATCTCCATGCTGGCGGAGATAAAAAAACCGGACGGCCAGCCCCTTGAGTTAACCCTCACCACCAACGGCAGTCTCTTACGAAAAAAGGCAGCACAACTAAAAGCAGCTGGCTTACATCGCCTTACCATTAGCCTAGACGGCCTCAATGACGCCATCTTTAAACAAATGAATGACGCAGATTTTCCGGTCAGTGATGTACTGGATGGCATTGCTGCGGCTCAAGAGGCTGGCTTTGAGTCGATCAAAGTGAATATGGTGGTGAAAAAAGGGACGAATGATCAAGAGATCATTCCGATGGCGAGACACTTCCGAAATACCGGCGTTGCATTGCGCTTTATTGAATTTATGGATGTCGGAAGTTCGAATGGCTGGGACATGAAAGAGGTGCTGCCATCTAAAGAAGTGATTGAACGCATTCATGCGGTCCATCCCTTAGAGTCAATGGAAGCCAACTATGCTGGTGAAGTTGCGCAGCGTTGGCGCTACCTCGATGGCGCTGGTGAAATCGGTGTTATCTCCAGCGTGACCCAAACCTTCTGCCACGACTGCAGTCGAGCCCGCATCTCGACGGATGGCCAACTCTACCTCTGCCTGTTTGCCAGTCAAGGTTATGACTTTAAGACCATGTTGCGCTCTGGCTGCAGCGATTTAGAAATCGCTAATGCCATCATGAGTACCTGGTCTGTGCGTAACGATAACTACTCTGAAATCCGCGGTCAAGCAACAGCTGGGCTTGGTCACTCGGCAAACAAAGTAGAGATGTCTTATATCGGTGGTTAATGACTGCGCATGCTGAGATTACAGGCCTAATTTTGGCGGGCGGTCGCGCCCAACGAATGGGTGGCATCGATAAGGGCTTAGTTCCTTTCATGGGAAAGCCGTTAATAGAGCATGCAATTAATCGATTGACTCCTCAAGTGGCAACCATCCTAATTAATGCCAATCGCAACCATGATCACTATGCGCAATATGGCCATGCTGTCATAGCCGATCATCACCCCGATTTCGCTGGCCCGCTTGCTGGCTTTGCTGCTGGCTTAGAGCACTGCAATACCGAATACCTCCTGTCGGTACCCTGCGATTCGCCAGTCTTTCCTCTAAATTTAAGCGAGCAGATGCTTGAGGTCATGATCAATACGCAGTCCGATGTCGTGTATGCCTCCAGCGCAGATCCATCGGGCGTAATCTGGACGCAACCGGTTTTTTGCCTGATGCGCCGTGGCGTTAAACAATCCCTGCAGGATTTTTTAGGGCAGGAGGGGCGCAAGATTGATCGCTGGTTTGAAACGCTGCCCTCGAGTACTGTCATCTTTACCGATGCAGCGGCTTTTGCGAATACCAATACGCCAGAAGAATTGCAGGCTTTAGAGCAGGCCTTACAAGGTTCAAACTGAACTCCATTTTAGGATTACCCACGATGCGCTCCTTACCCCTCTCACCCAATGCACCCCATTTAATCAATACCGGACTCACGGTTGAAGAAACCCGCGCGGCCATCTCCAATCTCGTTGATCAATTGCTCGACTCTGGCGCAGTCGCCGAGACCCAATCGGTTGCGCTCGATCAAGGCCTCAATCGTATTTTGGCTAGCGACGTGTTATCACCGATTGATGTTCCCGCTGCTGACAATTCAGCGATGGATGGCTTTGCCTTTCGGGGAGCAGAACTCGGTAGCGCGCCCCTTACTCAACTGATGGTCGTGGGCACCGTTTTTGCTGGCACCCCATTTACTGGCTCCCTCGCAGCAGGCCAATGCCTCAAGATCATGACGGGGGCATTGATGCCCACGCAATGCGATACCGTGATACCCCAGGAAATGACGCAGAAACTACCCATCGAAGCCGATGGCCTTGAGCGCATTCAATTTGAGTCGACTGTAGTTTCGAGTGGGGAGAATCGCCGCTTGCGCGGTGAAGATTTAGCACAAGGCTCTGTGGCCATTGCAGCGGGACGCATTCTACGACCGTCGGACTTGGGTTTAGCCGCATCGCTCGGCATCAACACGCTGACGGTAAAACGTAAATTACGGGTGGCCATCCTCTCATCGGGTAATGAGTTGCGCCCGCTGGGAGCACCATTGGACTCAGGTAGCATTTACGATAGCAATCGCTATAGCCTAATGGGTCTGCTTAATCGGCTGGACCTCGAAGTACTGGATTGCGGGATCATTCAAGACGATCCGGTTGCGTTAAAGACTGCCTTTTTGCAGGCTGCTGCAACAGCGGATGTCATCATTTCCTCGGGAGGCGTTTCCGTTGGCGAAGCCGACTTCACCAAGCAAGTGATGCAGGAATTAGGGGACATTGGCTTTTGGAAAATTGCCATGCGTCCCGGGCGACCAATGGCGTTTGGCACCCTCAAACCGACTCCCAATCAAGATTCCCCGCGTAGTACCCTATTTTTTGGTTTGCCGGGCAATCCCGTTGCGGTCATGGTGACCTTCTATCAATTTGTTCAATCTGCGCTGCTGCAGCTCAGTGGCGCAACGCATCTCAGACCGCCGCTGACTCAGGCAGTCGCATCGGCAGCCATCCGTAAAAAGCCCGGTAGGACCGAATACCAACGGGGAATTTTAGAAATCGGTCTTGATGGCAGGGCGCAGGTTCGGCTAACCGGCAGCCAAGGCGCAGGAATTTTGCGCTCGATGAGTGAGGCCAACTGCTTCATTGTTTTGGGCCACGATCAAGGCAATATTGCGGCAGGCGAATTAGTAAATGTGGTGCTTTTTGAGGGACTGCTTTAAGATTGCAGCAATTATGAAATTCACGAAAAAAGAAATTGTCTATTTAGACCCCCTGCATACCGCCAAAACCTTGGTTTTGGTTTACCTTTGCTTCTCGGTTCCGATCGTTTTATTGGCCTTGTTTGTGGCATTTGTGCGCGACGGGTCCATTCCGGGATTTACCGTCGTATCGGCTTTAATTCTCAATGCCCTGCTTGGCTTTGGCTTACTTTGGATTGCCTGCAAAGTCTACAACTGGGTGGCAGATACGTTTGGCGGCATTGAACTCGCTCTGCGCGAATTACCCGACGAAATCGAAACCGATTAAGTTAGCCTTGCTACTGCTTTACTAGCAACAGCCTCGATTTACTTCGCAAGAACCTCTGCATTAATTAGGCTTGGCGGTTTATCACCAGCCAATGCTGCCCGAACGTTGCGAACAGCAAGCGCAATCATGGCCCTACGGGTTTTTTCGCTTGCACTTGCGATATGGGGTGCCAGCACGACATTCGAGCAGGCCAATAAATCCGGATGCACTTTGGGCTCGCCCTCAAATACATCCAGGCCAGCTGCAAAGATGGTTTTGGCTTTGAGTGCTGCGGCCAGAGCCACATCATCCACAATTCCGCCGCGGGCAATATTCACCAAGGTGGCGGCGGGCTTCATGAGTGCAATTTCCTTGGCGCCAATCGTATGGTGACTCTCGGCCGAATAGGGCAGCACCAAAATAACGTGATCGGCTTCTTTGAGCAGGGTTTCTTTATCGACATAGCGTGCTTGGCAGGCTTTTTCATCCGCCTCTGGCAAGCGACTGCGATTGTGATAAATCACATTCATACCAAACCCTAGGGCGCGCTTCGCAATGCCTTGGCCGATACGGCCCATGCCAATAATGCCAAGCGTAGTGTGGTGGATATCCATACCCAAGGGGTTGGTGATAATTGACCACTGATTCCAATTGCCGTCCCGAATCCAGCGCTCGGACTCCGTCACGCGACGGGCAGTTGCCATCAGCAAGGCAAAGCCAAAGTCTGCGGTTGTATCCGTGAGCACATCAGGGGTATTTGTTGCCATCACTCCAGCAGCTGTCATCGCAGGTACATCAAAATTGTTATAGCCCACTGAAATATTGGCAATAATCTTCAAGCCTTTGGCCTGCGCCAGGGCTTTGGCATCAATTCGCTCGCTGCCCGTTACCAATGCAGCAGAAACCCCAGCCAGCTGGGAGGCAAGTACTTCCGGCGTCATAACGACATCTGCCTGATTAGAGACAACATCAAAGGATTGCTCTAGTTCAGCGAGGGCCTCAGGGAAAATAGCTCTGGAGACAAGGATTTTGGGTTTGGTAGTCGTATTCATCCTTGGCACTTTACACCAAGCCAATTACGGCTTTCTTGGAAATAGAGGCAATTCGGCTAAAATAAGCTTGTACGCTGGTTGCTTTGCCACCCCCCCTTGGGGCGCTCGCTTCTGGTCCTTTTCGCTATCCAACTCGTTAAATGCCATGACCTACGTTGTTACTGAAGCCTGCATTCGCTGCAAATATACCGACTGCGTTGATGTCTGCCCGGTTGACTGCTTTCGCGAAGGACCAAACTTTTTAGTGATTGACCCCGATGAGTGCATCGATTGCGCTGTATGCGTTCCGGAATGTCCAGTCAATGCGATTTATGCGGAGGATGATGTTCCCGGTGATCAGCAAGCATTCATCAAAATGAATTTAGATCTTGCTCAGGGCTGGCCATCGATTACCAAATCCAAGGGTGCTCTTCCCGATGCAGACGAATGGAAAGACGTTACCGCAAAACTAGATCAACTCGCCAAGTAAAGCGAGTCTAATGGATTGCATTCAATCCAAATGGAGTTGCTGTGCAGGCAATTGAAACCGATGCCCTCATTATTGGTGCGGGCCCAGTCGGTTTGTTTCAAGCCTTTGAGTTGGGTTTGCTTGAAATTCAGGCGCACATCATTGATGCATTACCTGAAGCAGGCGGCCAGTGCATGGCACTCTACCCCAATAAGCCCATTTATGATATTCCAGGCATACCCGTTTGCACCGGTCGCGAGTTAACCCATAACCTCCTGCGGCAGATTGCCCCCTTTAATCCGCCGATGCACCTAGGTCAAGCGGTGATGGAGTTACGGCAAGAGCAGGATTCGCGTTTTTTTATTCATACCACTGCAGGCCAATCGTTCATCAGCAAACTCATTTTTATTGCGGCTGGCGTGGGGGCGTTTCAAGCGCGTAAGTTAGCGCTCGATGGCATCGCTGATTTTGAAAACAAGCAGCTCTTCTATCACCTTGAAGAGCCCGAGCAATTTAATCAGCGCACCCTCGTCATTTGCGGCGGCGATGAGACCGCTTTGGCATGGGCGATTCATTTTGCGTCCACTGCCAAGCACGTCACCTTAGTACACCGCCGCAATGAATTTAAGGCGGAAAAAGACATTCTCGATCGGTTTCATGATCTATGTGCTGCTGGAAAAATCACCCTTTGCGTTGGGCAAGCGACTGGCTACACCAGTCAAGATGGTCAGCTAAGCGCACTTGAAGTCGAGGATATAGATGGCCATAGCCAAACCATCCCGCTGGATGCGTTGTTTGTCTTTTTTGGCCTTTCCCCCAAATTAGGGCCGATTGCCGATTGGGGCCTGGCGCTCACCCGCAAGCAAATTGCGGTGGATACCGCCCGCTTTGAAAGCAGTATTCCAGGGATTTTTGCAGTCGGTGATATCAACACCTATGCCGGCAAGAAAAAACTGATTCTATCGGGCTTTCATGAGGCTGCATTGGCGGCTTTTGCGGCCGCCGAGGCGATTTTTCCAGATCGGCCAGTACAGTTGCAATACACCACCACCTCCCCCAAATTGCATCAATTACTTGGCCTGCAGAAGCCTGCGTAATATTGGGTTAATCTCTACCTATTCCCATTTGATCGAATACAAAAACGAATGCATCAATACCACGAACTTATGCAGCACGTCCTAAGCCAGGGCGTTAAAAAATCCGATCGGACCGGCACCGGCACCCTCTCGGTTTTTGGGTATCAAATGCGCTTTAATCTGGCCGATGGCTTCCCCATGGTGACGACGAAAAAGTTGCACCTCAAATCCATCATCTATGAATTACTGTGGTTTCTCAATGGCAGCACGAATAATGATTGGTTAAAAGAGCGTGGCGTTTCGATTTGGAATGAATGGGCAGCGTCTGATGGCGAATTAGGCCCCGTTTACGGCTACCAATGGCGCTCATGGCCCGCGCCTAACGGCCAGCACATCGATCAAATCAGTGAAGTCGTTAACAGCATCAAAACTAATCCTGACTCCCGCCGACTGATTGTCTCAGCATGGAATGTGGCTGATATTCCGCGTATGGCACTCGCGCCATGCCATGCTTTTTTCCAGTTCTATGTTGCCGATGGGAAATTATCTTGCCAACTGTATCAACGCAGTGCCGATATCTTTCTAGGAGTGCCGTTCAACATCGCAAGCTACGCCCTTTTGACGCACATGATTGCGCAGCAGTGTGACTTAGAGCCGGGTGAGTTTATTTGGACGGGGGGCGATTGCCATCTGTATAACAATCACCTCGAGCAAGTAGAGTTGCAGCTCTCGCGTAAGCCTTTTGCCCTTCCGCAGCTCGTGATCGAACGTAAGCCTGCCTCACTGTTTGATTATGCGTTTGACGACTTTGCAATT
Organism: Burkholderiaceae bacterium; assembly: GCA_947461805.1. Classification (GTDB taxonomy): domain Bacteria; phylum Pseudomonadota; class Gammaproteobacteria; order Burkholderiales; family Burkholderiaceae; genus Polynucleobacter. The sequence goes on along the minus strand of CANHMJ010000005.1, from coordinate 17,119 downwards.
GTGGGTTATGAATGCCATCCCCACATCAAAGCGCCCGTTGCTATTTGATTGATGCAATTACTATGACTCAACCTGCTATCTCGATGATTGTGGCCCGCGCCCGTAACCACGTTATCGGCCGCGATAATCAAATGCCCTGGAAAATATCTGCTGACCTGCAATTCTTTAAGCGCGTCACGATGGGCTATCCCGTCATCATGGGTCGCAAGACTTGGGAATCAATTGGACGACCTTTGCCTGGAAGGCGCAATATTGTGGTGAGCCGCAATCCGGACCTGCAGCTCACTGGCGCAGAAGTGGCTAGCTCCTTAGATGATGCGCTGCAGCGCTTGAGCGATCTTGAGCGGGTCTTTGTGATCGGTGGAGAGCAACTCTTTACCCAGGCCTTTGATTTAGCCGACCGCCTCTACATTACCGAAATTGATATTGCAGTTGACGGTGGGGACACATTTTTTACCGTACCCCACCCAGAACAATGGCGTGAACTAGAGCGCACCCCCGCACACGAGGGTGACATTCATTTTGACTTTGTTACCTTGGAACGTAAGTCAAACTGAGATCGTATTGCGCTTGATTACTACAGTTTTTTATTGAAGCTGTATTGCGCAAATGCCTGTTCGGCCACATTAAACCACTGCGCTTCCATATTACGAAAGCGCCGATAATCCTCATAAATGGCTTTGAAGCGGGGATTTTTTGCAGACTCCTCGGCGTACGCTTCTTGCGTTGCTGTAAAACAGGCATCGAGTATTTGCGTACTGAACTTGCGTAATACTGCGCCGTTTTGCAGTAAACGCTGCAGTGCTGGGGGATTTAGGGCGTCGTACTTTGCACACATCTCGGTGTGCGCCTGAAAACAGGCACCCTCCCACGCAGCTTGATATGCAGGAGGCAGTTCGTCCCACTTCTTTTTATTCACCAGAAAAGACAGTGATGCACCACCCTCCCACCACGCAGGGTAGTAGTAGTTTTTGGCAACCTTAGCTAGTCCGAGTTTTTCGTCATCGTAGGGACCAACAAATTCGGCGGCGTCGATGGTGCCTTTTTCTAAGGCGGAGTAAATCTCTCCAGCAGGCAGCTGTTGCGGAACAACTCCCATTTTAGAGAGAATGTTGCCAGCAAACCCGGCAATCCGAAACTTCAGGCCCTTTAGATCGGCGACCGTTTTAATTTCTTTCCGAAACCAACCGCCCATTTGGGTTCCAGTTTGGCCGCCCATGAAGTTAACAATATTGTAGGAAGCATAGAGCTCGCGCATTAACTTCATGCCATTGCCATGCAGCATCCACGCATTTTGCTGACGCGCAGTCAAACCAAAGGGGGCGGCAGTATCAAATATAAAGGCGCTGTCTTTCCCTAAGGAATAATATCCCGCAGTATGGCCTACCTCGACCGTGCCATTTTGTACCGCATCCTGTACTTGCAAGGGTGGGACGATTTCACCGGCAGCAAATACTTTGATGTTGAACTTTCCATCGGTTGCTTTGCGAAGTAGATTTGCAAAAATCTCGGACGTGCCATACAAATTATCTAGCGACTTCGGAAAACTCGAGACAAGCCGCCAATTGAGAGTAGGCTGTGACTGAGCAATGGCTGGCGCCGCTAAACTGACGCCGCCCACGCCCGTTGCAATCGTTGCTTTTTTTAAGAATGATCTGCGTTCCATGATGGTCCCTTCAGTGCCTGTGATGGATTAACGGATTAACTAAAGCGAAGTGATCTTATTTACCGCCAATGGTCATCGACCCAATCAGGATCGAGCCCACTTCTTTGGTACCGCGAACCAAAACATCATTGCCAATCAGTTCAATGTTCATCAACATGTCCCGTAAGTTTCCGGCAATGGTAATTTCTTCAACGGGGTACTGTATCTCCCCGCCTTCGACCCAGTAGCCAAAAGCACCGCGCGAGTAATCGCCGGTGACGTAATTTACGCCCTGACCCATTAACTCGGTGACGAGTAAACCCGTGCCCATTTCCCGCAGCAAGGCCGGTAAACCGCCTTTGGGCGTTCTGGAGCTACTCAGATTCAGGTGATGCGATCCCCCTGCATTGCCGGTGGTTTTCATGCCCAGCTTACGGGCGGAGTAGCTTGATAGAAAGTAGCCCTCTAAAATTCCCTTTGAGACCACACTACGTGCGTGGGTCTTGACACCCTCTTCATCAAATGGCGAACTGCCCGTTAACCCCTTGAGGTGGGGGTTCTCAATCAAATTGATGTGGGCTGGTAATACTGGTTTACCAAGACTATCCAGTAAGAAACTCGAGCGGCGGTACAGAGCGCCCCCTGAAACGGCTTGCACTAAGGAGCCTAGCAAGCCTGCAGCGAGTGGAGCCTCAAAAATGACAGGGCAGCGGCGCGTGCTGAGTGATTTGGCATTTAAGCGGGATAAAGCACGCTGCGCCGCATAACGGCCAATATCCGCTGGTTTTGCTAGGTCTTGGGCTATGCGTGAACTGGAATACCAATCGTCGCGTTGCATGGCGGATTTTTTTCTACCGCCACTCGCAATCGGTGCGCAAGAAATAAAATGCCGCGAATAGGGATAACCGCCCATAAAGCCGTTGCTGGTACCCATCATAAAATGCGCATGGTGCGCCGATACTGAGGCGCCGTCGCTGTTCTTAATTTGCGGACTAACTGCAAATGCAGCGGCCTCGGCACGCTGAGCCAAGGCAATTGCCTCCTCTGATTCAATCATCCACGGATGAAAGAGGTCTAAATTTTTGGGCTTTTTTTCCAAGAGGTCTGAATCGGGCAGGCCAGCGCAATCATCCTCGGCGGTATGGCGCGCAATGTGAAATGCAGCCTCGACGGTTTTACGCAAGGAATCGGGTGAAAAATCGCTGGTACTGGCATTGCCGCGGCGCTGGCCAAGGTACACACTCAAGCCGATTTGCTTATCCAGACTTTGCTCAATGGTTTCGACGGCCCCCTTGCGAACCGTCACCGAGAGGCCTTGACCCTCAGAAATCTCAACCGCGGCGTCTGAGGCGCCCAATTTGCGGGCCTCGGAGAGCATAAATTCGACAATGACTTTGAATTGATTGGGGGTATATGTAAACATGCCTCAATGATAGCTAGAATAGAGTCATGAAGCATACAGAAATTCCTGAACGCAGCAATCCAGATGAAGTGCGGATTGGCCTCGTATCCATCTCCGATCGAGCCAGTGCGGGTACCTACCAAGATGAAGGCATACCAGCCCTAAAAAACTGGCTCGGACTGGCAATCACCTCCCCGCTCAGCACCCATGAACGCTTAATCCCAGACGATGCTGAGACGATTACAGAGACCCTGATTGAGCTCGTAGATGAACTGGGTTGTGACCTAGTCCTCACCACCGGCGGAACGGGTCCTGGGCGACGGGATGTCACTCCTGAGGCAACTTTGGAAGCGGGAACCCGAGAAATGCCAGGCTTTGGAGAGCAAATGCGTCAAATTAGCCTGCGCTTTGTGCCGACTGCTATTTTGTCTAGGCAAGTGGCTGTATTGCGTGAAATTGAGGGGCATGCAGCATTAATTATCAATCTGCCTGGACAACCAAAATCCATCCGAGAAATTCTGGAAGGGCTAAAAGATGCGGATGGGAAAATGATCGTTGCAGGTATCTTTGCTTCCGTGCCCTACTGCATTGATTTGATTGGCGGCCCCTACATTGAGGTCAATCCGGACATCATCTCGGTCTTTAGGCCGAAAAGTGCGATCAAGCCGCGCCCTTAGTTTGCGGCTGTTGGTGGTGGCGTTGCAGCTACGGCGGGAATAAAAAACGTATTACGGTAATAGCGCAGCTCCTCAATCGACTCTTCGATATCGGCTAAAGCAGTATGTGCCTGCTTTTTGACGAAGCCCTTCATGATCTCAGGCTGCCAGCGGCGAGCCAGCTCCTTAATGGTGGACACATCCACGTTGCGGTAATGAAAGTAAGCCTCTAACTTGGGCATGTAGCGCGCCATAAAGCGGCGATCCTGGCAAATGGAATTGCCGCACATCGGCGAAATGCCTGCCTTAACGTACTGCTTTAAAAAAGCAATGCAGGCTTGTTCTACCTCAAGCTCATTCAGCGTTGACGCTTTCACGCGATCAATCAGACCTGATTTACCGTGAGTACCTTTATTCCATGCATCCATGCCATCTAACACGGCATCGTCTTGATGAACCACCCAAACTGGGGCTGTGGCAATGGTGTTGAGATTGGCATCGGTCACAATCATCGCGATCTCTAAAATACGATCGCTGTCCGGCTTTAATCCAGACATCTCCATATCCAACCAAATTAAATGTTCGCCTGTGGAAATAATGTTCTTTCTATTAAATTAATAAAGGGTACTAATACCGTATGGATATGAACTAGATTTTTTCGTCTCGTAACCAATACCACTTATACAAAATATGCTGGCCTAAGCGTCTAAACGGCGCCAACAAAGCAGATTTAATGACGCCAAATAAATTGGGATACTCCAGCGGAGTAGCATAAATGGGCAAACTAAATACGGGGTTTTCTGCATCCTTACCAGCAATCCGCTCGGCCAATCTTTTCCCTGCCCACGTTGAAAAAGATACCCCATTCCCACCATATCCGAGGGCGTACCATACCGCCCGATCAGGATCGGGCCGCACAATTCTCGGCATCATATCGTGACTAACATCCACCCAGCCCCACCACGAATACTCAATTGGAATATTGGCGATAGCAGGAAATTTTCGAGCAATGCCATCGGTTAATAACTTAAGGTGGGCCGGACCCTCTGCGTCACGCCCGCTTACAGCACTCCGACTTCCAATTTGGAGGCGATTATCTTTTAACAAGCGGTAATAAAAACGCAGCGTGCGCGTGTCGGTAATAAAAATATTGGACTTAAATCCGGTTGCTTCAATCTCTTCTGGGCTAAGCGGCCTTGTCACCACGGAATTAGACAAGATAGGAAGAATTTTGTTTTTGAGAGTACGCTCGACTTTTTGCTCAATATATCCCCCCGTACAAAAAGCCACACGCTTTGCACGCACTACCCCCCCAGGGGTATGCAGGATATTCATTCCATTTTGAGTCTCCGAGCGCAACACCGGAGAAGAGGTATGAATGCGCACGCCCAAGGCGCGCGCTTGGCGCATTAAACCAAAATTAAACTTAAGGGGGTGAATACCAACGCCCTCACTCTCAAGCAAAGCGCCGTGAGCGTCATGATCGTCACAATAACGCGCTTTGATTTCTTCGCGGGATAAGATCTGCGTGTCGTATCCAAAAATAGTGCGACGAACCTCGGCTTCCCGCCTCAAGTAATCCATTTTTTCAGGGCGATGGGCCACATAAAGATGGCCGGTATCGGTTGCCTCGCAATCAAATTCGCGCGTTAATTCTTTGAAATTTTCAAAGCCAAGCCGAATCTCGGCATCGAGGCGTTTAGCAGTCTCCAGACCCCATCGCTCAATCCACTGGGAGCGGCTTAAACGGCCACTCGCATTTTGGCCCTGCCCACCATTGCGACTAGAGCATCCCCAAGCCACTTGATTTGCCTCTAGGATCGTTGCCTTAATTCCATGTTCTTTTGCTAGATACAGTGCGGTCGATAATCCGGTTGCCCCTGAGCCAACAATGACGACATCTACCTCCACATCAGCCAAAACAGGTCCATCGTCTTCAGGCGGTTCACCCGCTGTAGCCACCCAATACGTCGGTGAATAAGCGGTATTCGCACCAATAGACTCTCCTGTTAGAGGGTCATACTTCGGATCATATTCTCTTTTTTTGGGGCTTACGTGTTTATGCATAGCTAAATCAATTAAGAAATTATTTGCTTTCGAAAGACATTCTTTTTGAAAATTTTGCCATCTCTGAACGTAAACATGTCGATGCCATTGGCTTCAAACTTGACGCCCTTGAGATCGGTGCCAGAAAATCGCCACTCCGAAACTCCATTGTCTCCGAAGACAAAATGGGTTGCATCAAGCCATTGCGCATCAGGAAACTGAGTCCATGCAGACTCAAATGCTTTTCTCACCTGCTCATGGCCAGTAAATCGATTTCCATAAACATGGCTTCCTGCAGCGGTTTCAAAAATACAATCCTCTGTCATAAATGACATCAATGCATCAATATCATGGTTATTCCAAGCGGCTGAAAAATTTTCTAGAAATTCAATGGTAATTGTATTTTTCATAGTCTCCATTCGTACAGGCAAAAAACGGGCGCATCGTATGCGTACAAAGGCCTTAAACACTGAGTTTAGCTCAAACTCCCGTGCGGGTTTTATATAAATTACAATCGAATAATGCTATTTACAACCACTTTCGTATTGTTTTTTATTTTGAGTTTTGGCGTGCGTCACTGGCTTGCCCAGCGGCAAATTCGCCACGTTGCTGGCCACCGTGAAACGGTTCCGGAAGAGTTTGCTCAGCGCATCACTTTAAGTGAGCACCAAAAGGCTGCCGACTACACCATCGCCAAGTTGAAGTTGGGTTTACTCGAAAATGCATTTAGTGCACTTGTGCTCATCGCCTTTACCTTATTGGGTGGCTTGGAATACATCAATCAAGCGCTAACCGATCTGTTGGGCAACGGCATCGCGCAACAAATGGCATTGCTTTGCTCGATCTTTATGATTTCCGGAATTCTGGATCTACCCTTCACCTGGCATAAGCAGTTTGGCATTGAAGCAGCGTACGGATTTAATCGCATGACGCCGAAACTTTTTATTTTGGATATGGCCAAAGGCGTTGGGCTTGGTGCGGCCTTAGGCCTACCCTTGCTGTGGGTTATTTTGAGCCTAATGGCAGAAGCGGGTAGCCTCTGGTGGCTATGGGCTTGGGCGGTATGGACGGTGTTTAATGCCCTGCTGCTTTGGCTCTTTCCTACGTTTATTGCGCCCTTGTTTAATCAATTTAAAGCCTTGGAAGAAGGGCCGCTGAAAACCCAAATCGAGGGCCTGCTTAAGCGCTGTGATTTCGCCAGCCAAGGATTGTTTGTCATGGATGGCAGTAAACGCAGCGCCCATGGCAATGCCTACTTCACTGGTATCGGCAAAGCCAAGCGCATTGTCTTCTTTGATACCTTGATTGAGAAACTAAATCCAGGTGAAGTAGAGGCAGTACTTGCCCACGAACTGGGCCACTATAAACGCAATCACATTCGTAAGCGTTTATTGGTTTCGTTCGCGATGAGCTTTGCCATGCTCGCGCTGCTGGGCTGGGTCAGCACGCAATCTTGGTTTTATATTGACCTAGGTGTCACACCAAGCCTAGAGGGTTACAACGGCGGCTTAGCACTGGCACTCTTTATGCTGGTCTCACCTGTATTTGGGTTTTTCTTTACACCCCTTAGCAGCCTTGCCTCACGCAAGCACGAATACGAAGCCGATGGTTTTGCAGCGGAGAAAGCTTCGGCGCGCGATTTAATCTCGGCCCTCGTGAAACTCTACCAAGATAATGCATCGACCCTAACCCCCGATCCGATTTATACGGCGTTTTACAGCTCCCATCCGCCCGCACCGCTGCGCATCGCAAACCTGCAGCGCTTAAGTCAAGCCTAAACGGATTGCATGGAGCAATTTCGTGCCCTTCTCATTGCCTCCTATGGTCGACATTACCTCGCCGAAAGAATAACGACTGATGGCTCGCATGGCGGTCCTTTCATTCAGGTCAGTACCCCAGCCAAGCAGCACGTTGGCGCGGTTGGCGATCGACTGCTTTTAGAAAGCACCTCCCCCGATCAGGCGCGCATCATTCATATTGAAGAGCGGCGGAACCTGCTTTACCGTTCAGATGCCTTTAAGAGCAAATTAATTGCATCCAATGTTGATCAAATCTTAGTCGTACTGGCAACCCAACCCGCATTCTCGCCAGACCTTCTTGGTCGTGCGGTCGTTGCTGCCGAGGCCCACGACATTGGGCTTCATATCATTCTAAATAAATGCGATCTGCAAGATAGTCTACCGATGGCGCGCAAGCTCGTTGCGCCCTATGCACGCATGGGATACCCTGTAACGGAGGTCTCCGCTAAGTTTGATCCCGTGTCCATGGCATCCTTGCAATCCGCCTTGTGTGGCAAGGTATCGGCTTTGGTGGGTCAGTCTGGTATGGGCAAATCGACATTACTTAATGCTTGGGTGCCTGATGCTGCCGCAGTCACGCAAGAGTATTCCGTTCGACTCGATACCGGAAAGCACACCACCACGGCATGCCGTTACTACGACTTACCAAACTGGGGACGTGATCAACAGGGCCGATTGGGTGCACTGATTGACTCACCGGGCTTTCAGGAGTTTGGTTTGGCCCACCTGTCAGTGAGTGAGCTGCAGCATGCTTTTCGAGAATTTAAAAGCGTATTAGGTCAATGCCGCTTTCATAACTGCGCCCACCTGACTGAGCCTGACTGTGCGATTCGAGATGCGGTCGATAAAAATGAGATTACCGCTGAACGGCTCAATTTATTTCGTCAGTTACGTTCGGATTCGAAGACTGCAGATGCGCAGCTCCAGGGAATTACCCAAGCCAAAGAGCGATGGTCAACATCGCCAACAAAATCAAGCAAAAAATAACAGTGCGCCACACTAAGCCAATAGCAGAGCGCATGGTGCGTTCGCTTGGCTCCAGTCCTACCTCATAGACTACCGATTCGCCGGCTTCAGCCATGCGCAGGGCTTCGTCACTGTCTGGCTCGCTCAAAGGCTCACCTAAGCGTACGCCCAATGCTCCACTTCCAGCCGCGAGAATCACTGCGATTAACGAATCGCTCCACTTTTGTGTCAGATAGCGCCAAGAGTAAATTGCGCCCTCAAAATTACCCACGATGGCAAAGGTCATCGCCGTCATGCGCGCAGGGACCCAATCCAGTACATAAAAGAAATGGCGTGCCGCTTGGCTCAAATGAAAGTCGCCTAACTGCGTCCAGCGCTGCGATGCGGTATCTGCAAAGCGATATAGCACCACTCCAGCCGGACCGATGGGCACAAGAAACCAGAAGAGCACGCCAAGAACGTGGCGATGGGCGCCAACAATAGCCTTTTCCAACGCTAAGGAAATCACCTCAACCTCGCTTAAATGGCTAGCATCAAGCTCAGGCCCATACCACTGCGCCAAAGCCTCGCGAGCGGCTGGCAAGTCATGGTTTTGAATCGCAATGTGCACGGCAGTAAACGAATGGCTAAATTGCCGAAAGCCAAAGAAAAGATAAACAACAATGACATTCAAGAAAAATGCTAGCACTGGGTAGGTGAGCATGAATGCCACATGCAATACAAAAATAATCACCGTAGGCAATATGAAGGCAATCAAGCAAGCCATACGCGCGCCTACTGCAGATGCCCCCTGCTCTTTTTTTGCACCGAATTCCTTTGCAACCCAATCGAGCCAGCCGGAGCTCATCCGCCGAACCCAATGGCTGGCAGTTACGGGCCGATATTGTTCGGCAATCAGGGCGAGAAGAATGGAAAAGAAACTCATATTTTTAAGAAATGATATAGGTTTCTGAGCATGCCAGCCGTGGCGCCCCAAATAAAGCGGTCTTGATAGGGCATGGCATAGAAACGGCGATGTTCTTCACCGCTCATCCAAACCCGAATCTGATGGTTGGCTGGGTCCATCAAAAAGGCGAGCGGGACATCAAATACGTCAGCAACCTCAAACGCATCGACTGGATAGTGGGGCTGCGGATCGACCAAAGCGACCACCGGCGTAACGCGATACCCCGATACCGTCAAGTATTCAGGCAAGGTACCAATGACCTCCACGCGTCCGGGCTCAAGGCCAATTTCTTCTTGGCTTTCGCGCAGCGCCGTGGTCCGCAAATCAATGTCCCCAGCATCCCTACGGCCACCGGGAAAGCTAATTTGACCAGCGTGGTCATGTAAATGATCGGTGCGCTGGGTTAGCAGGATGGATAAGCCCTCGGGCTTTTTTAAAACCGGTATCAATACTGCTGCATCGGTTGTAAGGCCCTTGGCCGTTCGGGCACTAATAATGTCCGCAGCCAAGGCATAGCGATTTTCATCGGTAATCTCAGGAGACCAGTCCAGCGTTTGTAAAAAACGGGTGCGCAAAGAGTCGATTAACAAGGCATGCTCGGCAACGCGCGGATCCTCATCACAACAGCGTTCAATCGGCACAATCCGAGGATCAAAGCGAGATGGAGATGCAATAGCGGAGGGCATGGTTTATTTTAGGTGATCCAGTGATGCGTTGCGACTAAGAAAAAAGGCGACCGAGGCCGCCTTTTCTTGTAAGCAGATGATTGCTTACTCTGCAGCCGCCTGAGCACTTGGCTTAACACGTGCTTGCAGCTTTTCTTTAATACGCGCTGACTTACCTGAGCGATCACGCAAATAGTAGAGCTTGGCACGGCGTACATCGCCGCGACGCTTCACTTCAATGCTTGCAATCAAAGGGGAGTAAGTTTGGAAAGTACGCTCTACGCCCTCACCCGATGAAATCTTACGCACAATAAAGCTAGAGTTCAGTCCGCGATTGCGTTTGGCAATCACCACGCCTTCAAATGCCTGCGTCCGCTTGCGGGTACCCTCAACTACATTGACACCAACAATCACGGTATCGCCAGGCGCAAAACTTGGAATCGTTTTATTGGCGGTGAGACGAGCAATTTCTTCTTGCTCAATTTTTTCAATCAAATTCATTTTTTATCCTTAAACATCATGTCAGCGTTAATCCCGTTGCCAAGGCAATCGGACCAGACAGAGGATGCAGTTATTTCATTTTGATTAGGTCAGAAGCATTTTTTATTTCAACAACAATAAAAAACGTTCATCTTCTGCACTAAGCAACCCATTCTTGCGCGCATCCTCAATGAGGTCTGGGCGCAATCTTGATGTCAGCTTTAACGACTCTTGCCGACGCCAATCCATTATTTTAGCGTGATGTCCGCCCAAAAGCACGTCCGGCACCGGTATTTCTGCATAAACTTCAGGGCGGGTGTAGTGCGGATGGTCCAAAAGGCCATTGATAAAGCTATCTTGAACTGCAGAATCCTCGTCCCCTAGTACCCCTGGGATCAGCCGAATAACCGCATCCATCATGGTCATTGCTGGTAATTCGCCACCAGAAACCACAAAATCCCCAATGGAAAGCTGTAAATCAACCTGGCGATCAACAAAACGTTGATCAACTGCCTCGTATCTACCGCAAATTAAGGTTAAATTACCGTAACTGAGTATATCTTTCGCTATCTTTTGAGAAAAACGCTCACCCTGAGGGGCAAGCAGGCAAATCGGGCCAGTTTGGATGCTGCTTGAACGGTGATCGGCTTTAATGGCCTGCACCGTATCTTCCAAGGGCTTTGCCATCATTACCATCCCGGGGCCGCCGCCATAGGCTCGGTCATCAACAGTTTTGCGAGGATCATGGGAATAATCCCGCGGATTCCAAAGGCGCAGCGACGTCAGGCCACGCTGATAAGCTCGGCCAGTGACGCCCCACTCTGTTAAGGCAGAGAACATCTCCGGAAAAAGGCTTACAACGTCAAAGCGCACAAATGTCCCCAAAAAAAACCATTACCAATCGGCACTCCACTGGACGGTTATCTGTTTTTTAGTCAAATCCACATCCTGAATAATCTCGGGAACAAATGGAATGAAGTGAATGCGATCCTCACCCTGAACAGACATGATCGCATGCGCGCCATTCTCGGTCATTTCAGTCACAAGCCCAAGCGGCGCTTGCTCGTTGCCAATGACCTGACATCCCAGCAAATCAACCCAGTAGTACGAACTCGATTCTGCCTGCGGAAATGCCGCACGGCTCAGTAAAAGCCGCGCTCCTTTAATGGCCAACGCCTGGTCTCGGTCAACAATGCCCTCAAGCCCCATTACGACAAAGCCACTGTGGAGTTTGGCGCTGTTCACTGCATACTGCCTTGGCACTTCAGGAGTGCGAGCGCCATGGCTTAGCTGTGGACTAAGGAGGGAAAGCCAAATGGATTTAGTAGATAACAGCGCAACCGGGTCAGATGAGAAGGGTCTTACTTTGATCTGACCCCGCAGGCCTTGCGCATCTTGAATGAGACCTAGCTCGACTAAGTCTGTTGGGAGAGCTGAACTCATTCAACACCCTCCCTTAAAAAAACAATGCTGAGTAAAAACTGTCCTAACGCAAAGTAGACAGCAGATTAAGCAGCAGGATGATCTTTAATCAAGCGCTTCACGGTTGGTGAAATTTGTGCTCCAACGCCAGTCCAATAGGTCAGGCGATCCTGTGCAACACGCATTGCCTGCTCAGACTCAGCAGCAGATGGGTTGAAATAACCAATGCGCTCAATAAAATTTGAGTCGCGACGATTACGCTTATCGGTTGCAACAATGCTATAAAAAGGGCGTTTTTTTGAACCGCCACGTGCCAGTCGAATGACGACCATACTTATTCCTTAAAATCGGTAGTAAAAACAGGTTGAATACAACCCAATGAAATCGGTGGTAAATCGTGAACTCTTACTGACACTATGATCAGCAGGAAACCATATATTCTAGACGAAAAGCAGCCCTTGATCCACCCCTTGGCAGATGAAAACCAGTCAGCAAAGTGCTAATACACATAAAATATCAATAAAAACAATGGGTTAAATGAAAATAATGGCACAAATACGAAATTTACATTTTTCTCGCTTGGCTCGCATTTCCGGGCTCGGGGTCTTCGGCCTTCTGGTTGGCTGTGCCCATGTATTGCCACCCTGCAATGCCAAAACTAGTCCGCCAGCCATTGAACTCAGCGGCACTTGGGTTCTGGAGCGCTGGAGTTTGGCACCCAATAGCAAAGGTGAGGTTCGTCCACGCCCCCTGCCCACAGCGACCGACACGCAAGCAATTGCAATTCAATTCGATGCTCGCACTAATTCAGTGAGCGGCTTTTCTGGATGCAATCGTTTTACAGCGCAGATAACAGAAGATCAGCGTGGCATCAGTATTGAAAAAATTGCCAGCACCCGCATGGCCTGCTCAGCGGATCGCATGGAATTGGAGAGTGCATTTTTATATCAACTCAATGACTATCAACGTCTAGTGCGCGATGATGATCGCCTACTCCTGATTGGACGCGATCAGAATGTACTGCGTTTTGTGCAAAGTGGTAAATTGAGATAAGCATAAGGATGCAACGCCATGATTCGGTCTAAACTTTTATTTTGCGCATTGGGTTTCTTTTTTCCCGGCGCAGGCTTCAATTGCCTTTACTTACAAGGGCTGAAATCCTATTGGGGCTGGCTACAATTCGCGGCCATCATCGGCGGTATCAGCGGCTGGATCATCTTAAGCACAACCGAACTCGGCTCATTTGCCGGTTGGTTTTTATTGACCCTAGGCTTTATCTCGATTGAGGCTAGTTTCTTAACCACCATCGCATACGGCCTTCGCAGTGGCGAGCGCTGGGATGCCGAATTTAATCCCGGTATTTCGCCGGAACAGGCAACGCAAACTGGCTGGTCGACCATTCTGCTAGTTATTTTTTGTTTAGTGTTTGGAGCCGCCTTAATGATGAGCTTTTTTGCAATTGCATTTGAGCAATTCTTTATCTCTCAACTGATTGAAGCGCGCAAGTTATCGCAGTAAAACTGGGGCTGCTAAAACGCCCCGCTGGAATCGCATTTACTTTTCTAAGGACTTGGTTAGCTCCGGTACAGCCGTAAACAAATCAGCGACCAAGCCGTAGTCGGCGACACCAAAAATGGGTGCCTCGGCGTCTTTGTTGATCGCCACAATGACTTTTGAGTCTTTCATGCCCGCCAAGTGCTGAATAGCGCCAGAGATTCCAACTGCGACATAAAGGTCAGGTGCCACAATCTTGCCGGTCTGGCCGACTTGATAGTCATTGGGAACGTAACCAGCATCGACTGCAGCGCGCGATGCGCCCAAAGCAGCTCCGAGTGTATCTGCCAGCGGTGCGATTAACTCTTGGTACTTTTCGCCCGAACCCAAACCCCGCCCGCCCGATACGATTATTTTTGCAGCAGTTAGCTCAGGACGATCCGACTTACTTAAATCACGGCCCACAAAAGTAGCACTGCTAGCAGCAGAAGTAACGGCCCGCTTTTCTATGGGTGCATTTCCGCCGCTAGAGCTGGTCGCCTCAAATCCAGTAGTGCGTACCGTCAGCACTTTAGTCGCATCCAGCGACTGAACTGTAGCAATCGCATTTCCAGCGTATATGGGTCGTGCAAAGGTATCAGCGCTAATCACGTGCGTGATATCGGATACCTGAGCCACGTCTAATTTAGCGGCAACCCGCGGCATCACATTCTTTCCATGGGCGGTAGCCGCTGCCAAGAGATGCTCGTACCCCTTGGCCAGCGCTAGCACTTGCGCCGCCACCGGCTCAGCCAGCTGATCCAGTAATGCAGCATCATCAACCAAAATGACGTTGCGAATACCCGGAATTGCTGCCGCAGCGGCAGCAACACCATTAGCATTGCTGCCAGCAACCAAAATATCGACTTCGGGGCTGCAAGCAAGTGCCGCCGTTACCGTATTAAATGTAGCTGCCTTGAGAGTCTGGTTGTCGTGCTCTGCTAATACAAGTGCGGCCATTTAGATTACCTTTGCTTCATTTTTTAATTTATCCACAAGCGCAGCAACGTCTGCAACGAGGATGCCCGCAGTCCGTTTTGGTGGCTCTTCTACTTTGATGGTTTTCAGATGGGGCGTAACATCAACACCCAGTTCCTCTGGCTTCATGATATCCAGCACCTTTTTCTTTGCCTTCATGATATTGGGCAAGGTAACGTAACGGGGCTCATTGAGGCGCAAATCGGTAGTAATGACCGCTGGCAAAGCCATGGAAATGGTTTCTAGACCACCATCAACCTCGCGCGTAACGCGCAGAGTGCCATCTGCAAAAACCACTTTAGATGCGAAAGTCGCTTGCGGAATATCCATGAGGGCCGCCAACATTTGGCCTGTTTGATTGCTGTCGTCATCAATCGCCTGCTTGCCCAAAATAATCAACTCGGGCCGCTCTTTGGCGCACACCGCCTGCAACAACTTGGCTACCGCTAAGGGTTGCAAATCAACCTCAGTTTCCACCAAAATAGCGCGATCAGCACCAATCGCTAGTGCGGTTCGCAGAGTCTCCTGGCACTGCATACTCCCTGCTGAAAAAACCACGATCTCGCTTGCGATGCCAGCTTCTTTCAAACGAATCGCCTCTTCCACTGCAATTTCATCAAACGGATTCATGCTCATCTTCACATTCGCGGTGTCAACACCGGACTGGTCAGATTTGACTCTAATTTTGACGTTGTAATCGACAACACGCTTTACTGCAACCAGAATTTTCATGGCACTTTCTTAGTCTCTTCTATGGAATAAACTCGATTTTACTCGCCCGCGGGGTATTCGGCTTGGCCGTCTGTAAACGCCTAAAGGTCTGCCAAGGCCTTCACGTGCGCCACCACGCTACGCCCTAGAGCAGACAGGTTATAGCCTCCCTCAAGGCAGCTGACAATCCGGCCGCCAGCCGATTCTTTGGCAACCTCTTTGAGGCGTTGGGTCATCCAAACGTAATCGTCTTCTACCAAGCCCATTTGACCTAAATCGTCCTCGCGGTGAGCATCAAAGCCTGCAGAGATCAAGATTAATTCGGGCTCAAAGGCCCTTAAGCGTGGTAACCAGGTCTCAGTAATCATCTTACGAACTACATCCCCCTTAGTGGAAGCGGGCATCGGCATATTCACCATATTATCGGAGTGATCTAAGCCGCTGTATGGATAGAAGGGGTGTTGAAAAAAACTGCACATCAGAATTTTAGGGTCATCATAGAATGCTGCCTCAGTGCCGTTGCCGTGGTGGACATCAAAATCAATAATGGCCACCCGTTCAATGCCGTATGCACTGATCGCGTAGCGCGCAGCAATCGCGATGTTGTTAAAAACGCAGAAACCCATCGAGCGCGTTGGCTCAGCATGATGGCCAGGTGGGCGGATTGCACAAAATGCGTTTTCGACTTCGCCTTTCATGACCGCATCGACGCCTGCAATCGCTGCGCCTGCGGCACGCAATGACACGGTCAGGGTTGCTGGGTTCATGATGGTGTCGCCGTCGAGCATAAAGTAACCCGATGTTGGCGAGTGGCCAGTGACATACTCCACGTGATCGGCGCTATGTACCAACTCGACTTGCTCGGTTGTGGCTAATGGAGGCTCGATCCGCTTTAGAAAACCATCGACGCGACTCAAAATAAGTTGGTCCTCAATTGCCTGGATGCGCTCCGGGCACTCAGGGTGATGACTGCCCATTTCATGCCTTAAAAAATCACTGTGGCTTATATATGCTGTTGTCATTCTTATCGCCTCTTTATATCGTCCATCCCATCCAATTTATCTATAAAATCAATTGGTGAACCTTATTTTAATTATTCCCCGCATTGGCTCTTTCATTACCAATAAGGGAATCCGCCTACTGCTCGCTAGTATCGCAATTGCCCTCTTATCCGCATGCGCCTCGGCTCCACCCCACACTGAAGCAACGCTGCCGAGTAAAACCGTCGCTGATACTTCTATCGTAAACCAAGTGGATGGCGAGGCGGCAGAGCAGCAACTAAGCCAAAACCTCCACGCCATGCTGGCACAGATTAGCAAGGCCGAGGGTATCCCACTCAGCAGCCTAGAGACTGCGTTTGCGGACAGCAAAAATCTAGCTCAAGTTCGAAAATTAGTCCTGCCTGGTCCGCCTGGATTTAAAAAGAATTGGATTGCCTATCGTGGGCGCTTTATCGACCCCGCTCGAATCAAGGCAGGGTTGGCTTTTATTGAACAAAATCGCTCCTATCTGGATCAGGTTGAGCGTGAAACCGGCGTACCTGGAACCGTCATCGCTTCGATCATTGGTGTGGAGACCATCTATGGGCGAAACATGGGTAACTTCAAAGTCAAGGATGTTTTATCAACCCTTGCATTTAATTACCCCGATACGCCGAACCGCGCCAGCCGTGAAGTTCTTTTTCAGGATCAGCTCAAGCAACTCATCCTGCTATGCTGGACCGAAGCCAGTGGTAATTCACTGCGGAGTACTCATACCCCTTTGATAAAAGCCAAAGCATTTGAGCGCTGCCTAAATCAGACCAGCTCCTATGCAGGCGCGATTGGACTGCCGCAATTTATGCCGGGTAGCATCCGCAATTTCGCAAAGG
>CANHMJ010000004.1 GCA_947461805.1 Burkholderiaceae bacterium | reverse complement strand
GAGTGGGAGTAAGCTCAAGGTTTGCGAGTGCTTGAGCCAAAGCTAAATCTTCTCGCATTGCCAGAAGGTCGGCACTATCGCTTTCATGCGATGAACAAGCCATCGGGTGCAGAGTGCAATATCGATTGTGACTATTGTTTTTATTTGCACAAGACCGATTTACTCCAGCACGATGACCATGCGCGGATGAGCGATTCCTTTCTTGAGCAACATATTCGGCAGTACATTGAAGCGCAAACAGGGGAGCAGGTTGTGTTCTCGTGGCAAGGTGGCGAACCTACTTTAATGGGCTTGCCTTTTTATCAAAAAGTGGTTGATCTGCAGGCAAAGTATGCCAAGCCAGGTCAGCGCATTGAGAATGACCTGCAAACCAATGGCATTGCACTCGATGATGAATGGGTTGCATTTTTAAAGAAACACCAGTTCCATGTGGGTTTGTCGATCGATGGCCCTAGGGAGTTGCACGACTACTACCGCAAGACCCGCAATGGAAAACCCACCTTTGACTATGTTGTAAGCGCTGCTAAAAAGCTGGCTAAGGCAGAAGTTCCGTTTGCGGCATTGTGTGTTGTCAATCGCCAAAATGCAAAACAACCCGAAGCGGTTTACCGTTTTTTGACAGAAGAGCTCGGCACCTGGCGAATTCAATTTAATCCCGCAGTCGAGCCGCGTAGCTTTAAGCAGAGCGCCCCAGGCAAGATGGATTTTTCATCGGCGCCAATACAGGACTCTGAGCGAGCGAGGCCAGGCCACCCGCTCTCGGTCGTTACGGACTGGTCGGTTGATCCGGATGAGTATGGCCAATTTTTATCAGCCGTATGGGACGCGTGGTTAAAAAAAGACTTTGGCCGCATTCATGTGAATTTATTTGAAACTGCTATTGCGCAAGCGGCAGGCCTACCCGCACAAACCTGCACCCAAGCCGAATTTTGCGGCAAGGGTTTAGCAGTCGAGCACGATGGTGAAGTCTATTCATGTGATCACTTTGTCTATCCAGAATATCGCCTCGGTAATATTGCAGAGAAGCACTTGGGCGATATGGCGTTTTCTGTTGAACAGGAGAAGTTCGGTATGGACAAGCGCGATACCCTACCCAAGCAATGCCGTCAGTGCGATTACCTGCAGCTATGCTGGGGCGAGTGCCCCAAAAATCGCCTGATCAAAACCAAGGATGGTGAAACCCAGTTAAATTACTTGTGCTCTGGCCTCTACCGTTTTTATGAGCACATTGGGCCGGACGTCATTCGCATTTTAAAGCACCTAGGGCGTCTTCCCAAGTAAATTGCTCTTCTAGCCTTAGCCGCTTATTTGGGCTGCGCCGTTGGGAAAATGGTGCGCCAATCTTTTTTCATATCGACTACGATCCAATTGTTTTTTGGGGCTAAATCAAGTGCGGTATTGAGTTTGCCAATAGCTGACATGCGATCATAGGCAACCTCCCTTGCACCATCCGTATGGTGAATGATTCCACCTAGCCGCGGGCCAGGAGCTCCAGTGGTCCACAACAACATGTCCTGGTCGCCATCGGAATTGCCAAAAGCAATGACAGGGCGCCTGCCAATCTGGTGCTGAATCGAGAGGGGTTTATTAGGACCATCATTAATCCACTCAAGCTCTGGCAGTCCAACAATGCGGTATTGGCCATTAACCTCAATAAATTTGGATTTGATAGTGCTACCAATAATCCGCTCCGGTGGAATACCGTAGGCCTTTTGCGTCCATGGGCGCATGAACTCTGTGCCACCACCAGAGACAATGTAGTTGGTGTAGCCATTTGATTTCAGGTAAGCCAACAACTCGATCATCGGCTGATAGATCATTTCGGTATACGGTCTATTGCTGACCGGATGGCGTGCCGTTTTAAGCCAATCACTGACGATGACTTGAAACGCTTTGGTACTCATGCCTGCATGCGTGGCTGCAATCAGTTCAAATAAGCCTTTTTGACCGCTGGCCTTCATCGTTGGAATATCATTTTCCAATACGGCTTTAAACGGCTGTTGTGTTTTCCATTGTGGGTTTTGCCCAGCCAAGGCTTTAATTCGGTCGATTGCAAAAGCAATTTGGACGTACATGGGCTGCTCACTCCATAGCGTGCCATCATTATCAAATACGGCAATGCGCTCTTCTGGCGGAATAAATTGCTTAGAGCCAGGTTGGGTAGTTTCATTGACAAAGCGAATAATTGTCTTTTTGCTTGGACCATCATTCCATGCGGGTAGAGGGTCTTGGGCAAGGGCGCTGCCAGAAAATATGAGAAGCAGGCTGATGAAAATCGATTTCATGATGAGTAGAGTGATTTAATTTGGCTTTGAAATAAAAATCTGCTAGCCAAAAGGGTAGCAGATTGGTATTGCTGCAACTGACCCGCTTATTTACTTTGCGATTTTGTTACTGCTTCCATGGCGCGATCTAAATTAAAGGTGCCTGGCTTTTGGCGTGGCGGAAATTCCTTAAAGCTTTGCAGCCATTTGCCAACATAGGCACCTGCTGGGGCAATCATGAACATCCGATCTAGATACCAGCGCTGGTAGCCCATGGCGTGCTCTTGCTGAGCGCGCTCAAACGGATCCATGCGGAGATTGGTTAAGGCGGGCGCGCGCAATACGGTGAACGGCTTTTGCCATACCTCAAGGCCTTCTGCCTCCTGCTTCATGAAGGTGAGCTTCCAGTTGTCGTAGCGCAGTGCGGCAACGCTGCCATCGTCTGTCCAGTAAATAAATTCCCTGCGCGGCCAGTCTTTACTTTCACCCTTAAAGGAAGGTAGAAGATCATAGCCATCCAGATGCACCTTATAGGACCTATTACCCACTTTTCGACCCTTGAGAAGATCCTGCTTTACCGTTTTATCGCCGGCAGCAGAGAGTAAGGTTGGAAGCATGTCCTCGTGGGCTGCAATGTCATTGATCACGGTACCCGGCTTAATTACGCCAGGCCATTTAATCATGGCTGGTACGCGGTAACCGCCTTCCCAGTTGGTGTTCTTTTCGCCGCGGAACATGGTGGTTCCGCCATCAGGCCAGGTAAATGTTTCAGCGCCGTTATCAGTGGAATACATGATGATGGTGTTTTCATCAAGGCCGAGCTCTTTCAGTTTGGCAAGTAAGGTGCCGACATGCCCATCGTGTTCAACCATGCCATCGGCATAGACACCAAGGCCGGTTTTGCCGCGGGAGGCTTCTTTGAGGTGCGTAAAGATATGCATGCGGGTGGAGTTCCACCAGATAAAGAAGGGCTTATCCTCCTTTTTAGCGCGCTCCATAAAATCCAGCGTCTTGACCATCACTTCATCGTCAATGGTTTCCATGCGCTTACGGGTCAAGGGGCCAGTGTCATTGATCTTGCCGTCCGCAAAACTATGAATTACCCCACGTGGACCAAATTTCTTTTTGAATTCTGGATTTTTTGGGTAATCCACATTCTCAGGCTCTTCCTCTGCATTGAGGTGATAGAGGTTGCCAAAAAATTCATCAAAGCCATGGGCAGTTGGCAGCATGTCATCGCGATCGCCCAAATGGTTTTTACCAAACTGACCTGTCTTATATCCACGCGCTTTTAAAAGAGTCGCTAGAGTAGGGTCTTCCTTGCGCATGCCTTCGGGTGTTCCGGGTAGACCAACTTTCGTTAGGCCTGTCCGAATCGGAGATTGACCGGTAATGAATGCAGCGCGACCAGCAGTACTGCTTTGCTGACCATACCAATCGGTAAACAAGGCACCTTGTTTTGCAATGCTGTCGATATTGGGTGTTTTGTATCCCATCATGCCTTGGTTATAGGCGCTGATATTGAACTGACCAATGTCATCTCCCCACAGAATCAGCACATTAGGTGCCTTTTGGGAAAGGGCATTCGAAGACATTAATGCACCTGCAGTCATAGCCAGTGCGAGGGCGGATTTTTTTAGTTTGAGTGACATGGAAATCTCACGGTGCGATACATATAAAAGGAGATCTTATAGGAACATAAACCCCATACTATTTATATTAGCTTTAGAGCTAATATGCAGAAGATGGCAAACCCTTTTTGAGGGGCTTTTTATTGGAACAACTCGCGCCAATTTGAATGGCAATTTTCATTTGACCTGACTCGCCTTTCCTTTGAATTACGGACAATCCGATTTTGCTAAGGTACTGATTTTTATCAGAATTAGGCTGTTACAATGCAACGATTACTAATTTTTGAAGTAAATCAAATTCTCATAAAACATGCCTCTTTCTAGAATAAGTGTTTGATTTAATTGCTTTTATGCACTTGTCATAGAGAATCAGACTGCAGTTGAGGGGCGGTTTTAGAGGAATTGCATCTGAACAAAGTAAGCGAGAGAGCAGAGCAATATGCAAAAAACCCGCAGACTATTTGTTGCCGCTTCGGCTATAGCGCCGATTGGGTGCGGCATCCCCATTTCCCGTGACCGCGGTATTCCAGTAGCGGCGCCGATGCCGATGCCATTGGTACGTTTGCCGCAGATTGGGCAGGAATGGCGCTACCTTGAGCGCGACTTCTTCAGCGGCCAAACTCGGGGTGTAGTCGTGGAGAAGATAAGCAGTCTAGGAAAGACCATTACGGTCAGTCGCTCGGATGAATCTGGCTCGCCATTGCCCAGCGAAATTCAAGGGCCACACGGCATGGTAATCACCGATCCCCATTGGGGCAAGGTACTTAACTTCAATCCAGCGATTCCATTGTGGCCAGAAAAAATGAGTAGCAGTTGGAATAAAGAAGTTTTTTCTAAGTACAGCATTAGCGGCTATCCGCAAAATAAAAACGATTGGCAACTCTACATGACTGCCCATGGCTGGGAGAAAATCACTGTGCCGGCGGGTGACTTTATTGCACTTCGGTTTCAGAACCTCATTAATTTTGAGAATAATGATCCGAATGTAGTCAACTCTATACGCCGCGAGACAATCTGGTTTGCGCCCCAAATTGGGCGCTGGGTTGCACGCGAATCATCGGGCTCCTTTCAAATACAAGGGTCGATAGGCGCAGTCTTGCTAGAAAACAGCACCAAGTGGGAGCTGCTGTCGTGGACTTAATATAAATTGAAGATCCTTATCTCGTTGTATTCCTTGCGGCGTATGCTGAAGTTTTCTGCTGCGCTTGCTGCACTCTTTCTTACCGCTTGCTTGGGTTCGGTTGTGCATATCCCCAAGACTCCAATTGCGGCGCCTGTCACTGTTCCAGCGGTACGCGCTCCGGCAGTAGGGCAGCAATGGGTGTACGAGGTACGCAATTACTTTAATGGTGAGCTAGTTGATGTTGTTACCGAGACAGTGGTTGAGGTTGGCCCCACAGTGCGGATTACACGGCATGGTAAAAAGATGGGGCCGCTACCTGATGAGATTCAGGAGCCTTGGGGTATGAATTTACAGGACCCCAATTGGACACCGCCCCAGCGTTTTATAAAGCCTGTACCGCTTTGGCCTGAAAAGCTGATACCAGGTTGGTCTGGCTTTTATCGATCCCGTTATCAGGTAGTAGGCTTTCCAGAGAACGATTTTTATTGGGGTCTCAATATCGATGCCAAAGCGTGGAGCCGTGTAAAAACCCAGGCAGGTGATTTTGATGCCTTGCATTATGTCAATAGTGCCGTTCTTTTTGAGAGCGACGATTGGTTTCGGGTCGCCAGCAATCGCCGCGAGAATGCATGGTTCGCACCGGAAGTTGGTCGGTGGGTTGTGCGCGAACGATTTGGCGAATACCTTTGGCTTGGAATGGCAGGCTGGGCATCATCCATTAAAGAGGATTACTGGCGATGGGAGCTGGTCTCGTGGAAGTGATCAAAATCGATGTATAGCGTAAAAGAACTTTTCGCTACGCTGCAAGGCGAGGGCGCGCATGCCGGTCGCGCAGCCATTTTTTGCCGTTTTACGGGTTGCAATTTATGGAGCGGGCGTGAAGAGGATCGTGCAACTGCAGTGTGCCAATTTTGCGATACCGACTTTGTTGGTACAGATGGCGATGGCGGCGGAAAATTTGAGACCGCTGCAGATTTAGCCGCTCAAATTGAGCTTGCTTGGCAAGCAGCGGGTGGCGCTAGCCACCATCGTTATGTTGTCTTTACTGGCGGCGAGCCTTTATTGCAACTCGATGCCGATTTAATCAATGCACTGCATGCATTGCATTTTGAAATTGCGATAGAGACTAATGGCACGCTGCCTGTACCCAAAGGGGTAGATTGGGTCTGTGTCAGCCCAAAAGCAGGCTCTGAGCTCGTGGTGTTGCAGGCCGATGAAATGAAGTTGGTGGTTCCGCAAGCAGGTCATGATGGATTGGATCAACTACTGACGCGGTTTGAGCGAATGGACTATCGACATCGCTACATTCAGCCCTTGGATGGGCCGCTGCGTTCAGAAAATACCGCTTTCGCAGTACGTCTTTGCCAAAAAAGACCGCTATGGCGGCTGAGTTTACAAACCCATAAATGGATCGGAATTCGATGAGTAGCTCCACCCCAGCAATCACTATTACCCGTCGCCTCGAGTTTGATGCAGGGCATCGCATTCCGCATCACAATGGCCAGTGTCGTCACCTGCATGGGCATCGCTACGCAATTGAGCTAACCGTATCGGGCGATGTGCTTGAGGCGCCTGGAGCCGCGGACGATGGCATGGTGCTCGACTTTGGAGACATCAAGCGTCTGGCAAATGAACATCTAGTTAACTTATGGGACCATGCTTTCTTAGTCGCTAAAGAAGATCAGGCAGTAGTGGAATTTTTAGCCAGCATGCCAAATCACAAGACAGTGATATTGGATCATGTTCCCACTGTTGAAAACCTCGCACATACTGCCTTTGCAATCTTGGAGCCTATTTTTGCAGAGGCTTTTCAAGGAAGGCTGCGCTTGGCTTCCATTCGTTTATATGAAACCCCCAATTGCTGGGCGGACATCACGCAGGCTTAGCAATGCAGGCCGATCTTGATCAGCAATTTATGGCGCTAGCCATAGAGCAAGCCAACTGCGCTGCTTTAGCTGGTGAAGTTCCGGTTGGCGCCGTGCTAGTCCGCAATGGCCTAGTATTAGCGAAAGCCTTTAATCAACCGATTGGATTGCATGACCCTAGCGCTCATGCGGAGATGCAGGTGCTGCGTGCTGCTGGCCAGGTGGAGGGCAATTACCGCTTGCCTGGAACGACGCTGTATGTCACTCTAGAGCCCTGTGCGATGTGTGCAGGAGCGATGTTGCATGCACGCGTCGAGCGTGTAGTTTATGGAGCGCCTGATCCTAAAACGGGGGCTGCTGGAAGTGCGCTGAATTTGTTTGCTAACCAGCAAATCAATCACCAAACCCAGGCTGAGGGCGGTGTGTTGGCGGAAGAATGCGGCCACGTTTTAAAACGCTTTTTTAAGGAGCGCCGTTAATGCAAGTGCAGTTGATTGCCCCATCGGGCGCCAGTTTGGATGCGCGTAGCCCGCAGGCCGGCATTTCGTGGTTAATGGAGCAGGGCGTATCGGTACTTAATGCAGAGTGCACGCAGCGCGTCCATCAGCGTTTTTCAGGTACGGACTCAGAGCGAGTCAATGAGCTAAATGGCCTTGCCGTATTGCCTGCAAGTACAACGGTGATGGCGATGCGCGGCGGTTATGGATTGCATCGCCTGCTGGGGGGAATTGAGTGGCAGGCAATTTACAAAGCAGTCACATCCGGCCTGCAGATTTGCGGCCACAGTGATTTCACCGCATTTCAGTTGGGCTTACTTGCAAAAACAGGTGGCATCAGTTTGGCTGGACCCATGCTCAATTACGATTTTGGCCGGATTGAAGATAATCAGGTTGTGGCGCCCGATCCATTTATGTGGGCTCACTTTAGGCGTGCGGTTCAAGAGCGTAGTCTGAGTGCACAAGTAAACGCAAGCCAGCCGCTCAGCGCCTTGGGTAGCAAAACTAAAACTGCTACTGGCATGCTTTGGGGCGGCAATCTTACCGTCCTCACCAGTTTAATTGCTACGCCTTATTTTCCTTCCGAGCAGCAATACCAGAGCGGCATTCTCTTCCTCGAAGATGTGAATGAGCATCCTTACCGAATTGAGCGCATGCTTATGCAACTACTCGATGCTGGAATCTTGGCCAAACAAAGCGCAATCATGTTGGGTGGATTTTCAGCCTACCGTTTGTATGACAACGATCGCGGCTACAGTTTGCAAGCAGCATTCGAGGCAATCCGAAGTCGTTTGCCTGATTCGATTCCCATTCTGACTGATCTGCCATTTGGGCATCAGCCAAACAAATTAACTTTACCGGTAGGGGTGATTGTTGAAATCGAAGCAAGCGATGCCGGTTATTCGATGCAGGCCGATTGGTAACTCGCTACTATTGATGTTTGCGTATTGAGCTTACGCTTCGCTTGATTGCAAGGTGTAGCTAGCCCCAGAATCCATGCCTAAGGCGTTTTTCAGAATGGGTAATGCGTCTTTCAGATGACCGCGCAGGGTCCAGGGTGGATTAAATACAAACATGCCGCTAGCTTGTAAGCGCCGCTCACCGGGGACGTTTTCAACACGCAACTCCGCACGAAGCCAGTTCCGTTGATGGGCTTTGGCAATCGCCCCCAGCCGATCTGGCAATGCGATCGATTCACGCCGCGCAATTACGGGGTACCAGATGGCATAACAGCCTGTAGCAAAACGGCCAAGCGCTTCCTCCAAGCACGATTCAAGATTACGGTAATCGTTTTTGTCCTCATAGGACGGATCAATTAAGGTAAGTCCGCGTCGACTGGGCGGTGGTAACAGTCCCTTGAGCCGACTAAAGCCATCCGCAGAATACACATCCACTTGTTTTGCACAATTGAGTTGATTGATATTGCTGCGCAAAATATCAATTTCATTGGGGTGTAGTTCAAATAGACGCAGGCGGTCTTGTGGTCGTAATAAACGAGCCAAGATAAATGGAGAGCCTGGATAGAGTGCGGCACTTTCTGGCGCATTTTCAATGGCAACGCAGGCTAAGTAGTCGGTGATGCTTGTCGGCACATGGGTGCCAGTGCTCGTCAAATAGTCTTTGAGGCGAACGATGCCACCAACCGATTCTTGGCTAATGGCGGCAAAGCCATCTTGCAAGTTATACAAGCCTGCACCGGCATGGGTATCGACAATTGACAATGCCCCTGGCTTTTCTTGCAAGTAATGCAGCAATTGAATGGTGATTAAATGCTTCAGAATGTCGGCGTGACTACCTGCATGAAAGGCGTGCCGATAGCTAAACATACCTTAGATACGCCTACGGGATTGCTGCTGCAAAAAGAGTACAAGCGTGAGTAATACGAGTGCGATGCCGGCATATTGCAATGGCATATTCAATGGGTGATCTAAGGTCTCATTTAAAAGAACGTAAAGTGAGGCCAGGCCGCCGATGGCGATCAGCCTTGGCCAGGAACTGCGGGGCGATAGTTGTTTGTTTGGCAATAGACATGCCAACTTAGCGCCAATCAAGCCGCACCAGATGCCAAGCCCAGCTCCAACAAGCACATCGGTTAGCCAGTGCGCGCCTATCGCATTACGTGAAAGCGCAACAGCACTTGCCGCAATGAATAGTAATACAACGGGTTTGCGTTTTTCAGCAGGAACGGCGAAAAAGTAAGCGCTAGCAACTGCAAAGGCGGTGAGGGTATGACCCGATGGCATTGCCTTATAAAACACTGCCTCGCCAATCCGGTAAAACTCATGCTCTTGCAATATGCCAGCAGGACGTGGCAGGTTAAATGCATTCTTGAGTAGCGCGCTAATGATGGCGGCGACTCCGCCAGCAAAGATTCCTGCACTCAGAGTGCGTGGCGCTAAGATCAGCATGGGAAATGAAAGTGCAAATACGCCCCAGCCATTGCCCAAAAAGGTAATCCAAGTCCAAATCCAATCCGGAGCTAAGCGGGTGACTGCATTAATCGCAAGAAAAGTACTTTCCTGGGCATCAGCAAAGTAGAGTGCGGCACCGATCCCGATGGGAATGAGGGGAATGCTCCAAGCAACCCAAGAAAAGCGGGTGGCCATGATCTGCTTAGCGTGCGCGATCGGCAGCGTCCAACTGGACTTCTACCTTGGCGAGAACATCGGCTACCGTAATGGCTTGCATGCAGACATTATTTTGGCACGGTGTTTTACGGTGGTTGGCAGCACTCACGCAGGGCGAGCAAGCCAGATTTGCAGTAATCGCAATCGAATTGCCAATGGAGCCATAGAGCATTGGAGTCTCAGGTCCAAACAAAACGACGGTGCGCAGTGCCGTGACAGCAGAAAAGTGACCCGGCCCAGAATCATTCGTTACCATGACATCCGACAGGGTGTACAGCGCAGGAAGTTCAGCGAACTTAACCTGTCCAGCAAAATTGATCGCAGCCTTCACTTCGGCAACGCGCCGCACTTTTTCAACATAATCAAATTCAGCAGGCGATCCCGTAATTAAGATCAAATCAGCCGGCCAGCGGGCATGCACTGCGAGTATCAGCTCCGAAAAGCGCTGCTGTGACCAGCGCCGCTGCGGCAATAGATCGCTGGCATTGGGATTGATCAAAATGAGGCGTTGTTGGCCATGACGGTAAGCTACATCGGCGTTGCGGGCCAAGGACTCAATGCGCTCCAATACCAGATTACGTACAGCCGGATCAATCACTGCTTGTGCTAACTGGATTTCGTCATCGCGAATCTGAATCTTGCTAAATGGGACTTCGATTTCAGTGGCAAAGGCCGCATGAATTAAGGAAAAGAAATTCTTGGTAATGTGGATGTGTGGGTTGTAATGCACCTTGCGAGTGAGCATCGTGCCGCGCCACAATCCCTCGCCATGGAAGATGTGATAACCCACGCGCCTGCGAGCGCCACACAGACCCGTTAGTAGAGCAGTAAAGCGTGAGAATAATTCCAAGTCGATCACGGTATCGATGCCACGCATACGTGCCTTGATTAAAAAAGCGATCGTATCGACAAGCAGGGTTCTCAGGCTAGAGGCATCAATCGTGAAAATGTTTTCAGGTTTTACGGTATTGAGCAAAGTCAGGCTGGCCTGATTGCTTTTGAAGATCAAGAAAAAAAGCTCAGCACCGCGCGCTTGAGCATTACGCATAGCGGGGTCCACCAAAATTGCGCTACCCATTTCGGAGAGTTCAATAAAAAGGAGTTTTTTGGGTGCTTTGGGGCCGGTAGTAAAAATTCCCTTTATCAAATCGATTAGCGCCACCACCGGACTCATCATCGCGCACAGCGGTACTCCGACCCAATGGTCGATCGCACGCATGGTATTGACACTAATACTCATAAATAGCTTGGTTTCGGGTTAAAAAGAAAAAGCATGGCTATTTTCGCTTGAGAAGGGGGTAAGCACCAGGCAAAACGCACAAAAGGGTCATGGCGCCATAACTAATCGACCCCAGCACGGTCAGAGAGGGGTTAATGCTCCATAAAGCCAGAACCGATACTAAGGTCGCCTCCCGCAGTCCCCAACCGGAAATACTTATCGGCAGCATGAGTAACAAGCTAAGGGCAGGCAAGCCGATCATGAGTGCCTCAATGGGTACTTCAGCACCATAGGCTTTTAAACAAAAACCCAGAGCAAGAATGGTTAAAAAATGAATGCCCATACCAAATAGGGCTTGGGCAATATTCATGGGCCAGGCAAAAGCCATGCGCACCCCAGGCAATGCACTACTCATCCGAAAGCGATCCAGCAGTTTTTGCAGTAGCGCTCGCGTTGGCCCCCATGCCAATCCAAGCGCCGCAATCAGAAACGACGCCACCATGACAGCGATGACTGCATAGCCAAGCTGATTTCCCCATGCGGCCAAGGTAGCTCCACCTAAAATGAGGCCGATGCCGCCGAGTAAATTATTTCCCGCGAGTCCCAGTAAGCGATCAACGAAGGTCATTGCAAATCCCAGTCGCAAGCTAGGATCGGCTTGCTCGAGGCTGACTTCCTGATGCAATTCGGTATCGAGCTTTTTTTCTTCAGTGGTACTGCTAGCCAATTCGCCACTTGGCTTTAGATGACTGCCGGTAATGGCGCGGTAACTGTCGCCGCCTAAAGTGCTGGGAAGACCCTGATTGATAAGGCCGCCTGCAAAATAAAGGGAAATGTAGCCCGCAATGCTGCCCTCAAAACCGACGCTGCGCATAAGCAAACCCCAGCGTAAGCCACCGCATAAAAATGCACCACTTAAACAGAAAAAAGCCGCTACAAACCAGAGCGGTTCTATTTGTAATTCAGATGCGAATAAGGCTGCCCAATCAATTCCGCTGGTTGCCTTCCATAGCAAGGCAATCGACAGCACAACCCGTATGGTTGGCCAACTGCGTTTTAGAAGGTATTTCCAGCGCGGGGATGTGCTTACTGGGGCAGATTTTGCGCTCATAGCCGTAAGGATAAAGCAGGCGAGTGCTTAGTTCGGATCTTTTTCCGCCCAGTTTTTGCACAGACTGAAGTCAAAATGGGAAAGAACGCGTCCAAGATGCCTCACTTCTGCCCGCTCCAAGGCTTGGCATTCTGTAAATGCCCCTTGCAAATGGGGTTGAGCACCCTTTACTGGAGGGGCATATGGCATTGCAGACCAGTTGACAACAATCGCATCGGAACCGGGTTTTAAGTGGCCAAACCATAAATCAAACTGGTCTTGGCGCTGGTCCAAGATAAACACGGGCGATGGCCTTGCGTACCAAGCGATGCGACTGCCCAGAGTCCAGTTTTGAACTGCAATACCAGTAGCTGAGTGGGTTTTGCTCAGAGCCAATGCCGTTTTGCCTGCCTGATCCCAGCCATATAAATCTGCAATGGGATTGTTTCTCGGCTTGCTACTGACAATGCCGCCAGATAAAACAAAGCCGAAGCCAATCAAACACAGCGCAATCTGAAGAACAAAAATACATCGAATGAGTGTGCGTTGTTGTGTTGCCCATGCACTGGCAATGCCAATCCCCGCAAAAGGCGCCAAGCAAAACCAGGCTGGTGTAGTCCAGTGAGGCAAGCCACCGCCACCTGAGAGCCAAGCAAAAATTCCAAACGGAATCCAAAAAAATCCGAGCAGACAACCAATTGCTGCGGGGGATTTGGCCCAGTAGCGCCGCAAAAAGTAAATCATCCCAATGATGTAGAGGAAGCCAAACGCCACTAATTGCAAGCCAATGAAGCCTGCAAAGCGACGAAACAACCATTCACCGCCACTACCATGGGCCAGCTGGTACTTAAATGAAATCCAATCGTTTGCCCAGTTCCAGTAGAGCACCGGTGAGATCAGCAGCAGTGCAAGCAATACAGCAAGATAAAAACCGGCGCGATTGATCCAAGGCTTGCGGGGTGGGCAGAGTACGATTGGAAGTAATGCAAACGCAGTGAAGGCAGCAGTGTATTTGCTCAGGCCCGCAAGGCCTAGCAAGATTCCAGTGATGAGCCAATCACGCAAAGTAAAGTTGCGGCCTACTTGTATCCAGCGTAAGGCCATCCAGAACAGCCCCAGGCTCAGTGGCGTCAGAATGGAATCGGGTAATAAGCCTACCGATAGAACATGCGGTAACGGCGCTGCAATGACAAGCAATACCGCAGCAAGGCTAGATGATCCGATGGGTGGCAATGCTGGAGTAGCGATCAATGCCTTGGATTGCAAGAAACGCTGTAGCTCCGCTGTGACGATAAAAACCAAACCACACGAGATGAGCCAAAGTAATTCTGGAACGAGCCTTAAAACACCGGTACTGGCATCAAGGGATACGAGCGGCCACTGAATCCAACCAACTAGGGGTGGATGATCAAAGTAGCTCCACGCCATATGCTTGGCATACAGCAGGTAATGGGCCTCATCCACTGAGAGCTCAAAGGCAAAGCCCAATGCCAAATGAATCAGTGCGCCTATTGCAATGCAAATACCAGCCTTGCCTGTAAATGAACAGGACTTCCAATAGGAGGCCACTGCAGAAGACAAATTAAGGCACTTCTTTACGCAAGTAAAGTTCAAAAAGCGCGTGATAGCCAGTGCGAGCATGCCCTTGTTGCATCAAAATGTCATAGAGTTTTTTGGCTTGCATTAGTCCGGGTAACTTCAATCCCATACGATCTGCCTCAGCGATAGCTAAGCCGATATCTTTCACAAAGTGCTCCAATATAAAGCCGGGCGCAAAATCCCCTTTGATCATGCGCGGGCCTTGCACATTCAGCTGGACACTACCGGCAGCACCACCACCAATCACATCCAAGACGGCAAGGGGGTCAAGACCAGCAGTTTTAGCGTACATCAGACCTTCACATACGCCCATGATGCTCGAGGCAATCACAATTTGATTGCAGAGCTTCGCGTGTTGACCGGCGCCAGCAGATCCTAATAGTGCAATATTTTTACCCATCAGCTGGAAGAGGGGGAGTACCGCATAAAATGCGTTTTGCTCACCGCCCACCATGATCGATAGCTTGGCATCACGGGCGCCAATGTCGCCACCCGAAACGGGCGCATCTAAGCAGGCTATGCCACGCTCAAGACCGTGTCGTGCAATTTGCTTGGCCAGTTCTGGGCTCGAGGTAGTCATGTCAATCGTGATACAGCCTTTAGGCGCGTGCTGCAAAATGCCGGACTCGCCCAAGTACATTGCTTCGACGTCCTTGGGGTAGCCGATGATGGTAATAATGACTTCCGATGCTTTAGCCAGCGCGATAGGGCTATCAAACCATTGCGCGCCACGCGCTAATAAGCCTTCTGCTTTGCTGCGGGTACGGTTGTAAATGCATAAGGTGTGGCCAGCAGCCAGCAAGTGACCTGCCATGCTGCTGCCCATAATGCCAGTGCCAATAAAGCCAATCTTCATGGTTGGGGTACCTAATTAAGTTGCTGAAATGAGTCAGCTAATTTTAGACTGCTTATGGAGGCCAACATTGCCTTTTGCGCCAAGCCAAATGAGTGCCAATACGATGCAGGCTAATGGGGCAATCGAGCCCCAATTCAGTAATGCCCAGCCTTGGGTTGTAATCAGAATGCCGGAGCTCAGCGCGGAAAGTGCGGTCGTCAAAAATACAAAGAAATTAATCGCGCCTTGGGCTTTATCCCGCTCTTCTGGTCGGTAGGCCTCTAGGGCTAGTGTGGTGCTGCTGGTAAACAAAAAGTTCCAACCGACGCCCAATAAAAAGAGCGCAAGTAAAAAATGGGTAAATGTGACTCCAGATAAGGCGATGGCAATGCAGGCAATGTATAGTAAAACCCCAATGCGCATGACCCATAAGACGCCCCAGCGGCGAATTAAATTACCGGTAAAAAAACCGGGGGCAAACATACCAATCACGTGCCACTCGAGTACTAATACGGTTTTATCAAACGGCAGTTTGCACATTTCCATGGCCAGGGGGGTTGCTGCCATGAGCAGGTTCATGACGCCATAAGAAAGGGACGCAGAGACGGCGCAAACAATAAAAAGGGGTTGACGCATGATCTCCGAAAGGGGCCTACCGGTTTCCTTGGCTTCACTGGCGGAACGTTCCTGAAAGCGAATCAGGCTGATAGCAACAAAAGCAAGGACAGCAACAAGGGCTAAGGCAATGTAAGCGCCTGCAAAGGGCGCGCTCAACCAGTCGCGGGTTTGGTTGGCTAAATTGGGACCAAGAACAGCGCCAATCACACCGCCTGCCAAAACCCACGAAACCGCTTTTTCTTTTGACGTTGGTCCGGCAAGCTCAGCAGCAGTAAAACGATACAAGAGGGCGTTGGCGTTATAAAAACCCGCAATCACGGTAGCGGCATTCAGCAGCCAAAAATTACGTTGAAGTACGGCGTAGGCGCATAGCAGTGCGGAAAAGCCAGCAATCACCAAGCCGATTTGGAAGGAGCGCTTACGCCCCCACTTTTTTTGAGTTCGGGCTACGAGGGTGGTAGAGAGTGCACTGCCGATGACATAGCCCATTACCGGAAGGGTTGCTAACCACGGAAGCGGAGCAAGCATAAAACCCACTAAGCCATTGATTGCAATAAAAGTGACGTTATTCGTCAAATACATGCCTTGCGCGAACGTCAGCAACCAGAGATTTTTATTCATGAAATACGCCAGTGAAAGCATTACGATAAAGCATCTCCACTTACCATGACGCATTTCATACGCTACATGATCGATCCAATTGACCCATTTAAGCTGCATGCGCTTGGCCGCGTCGGCATTTCGGTTTGCCTAGCGCTCGCTTTGTCTGCATGCGCTGGCTGGTCCGATGATCCGGGGGAGGTCAGCGTGCAGCCGACTGCAGAAATACCGGCGCAGGAGATGCTGCCTAAATTTTCCGAGCAGCCTGCCAAGTCAGCCTTACCCAGTGGTTGGAGTTTTTATCGCCTAGCGCCTTACAAAAAGAATACGGCCTATCGCCTTGAAAACTACCAAGGTAAAACCGTACTGAGCGCGAATTCCAGAAGATCCGCATCGGGTTTGGCTGTGAAGCTACGGCCACAACCCGCAACGGATTTATGGCTAGAGTGGGAATGGAAGGCAATTGGCAAGATTCCGAATGCAGACAATGCCATTCGTTATACCGATGATGCGCCGCTGCGTATATTGGTTGCGTTTGATGGCAATAAATCCAAGTTGCCATTAAAAGAGCTGCTTACATTTGAAGTAGCGGGCATGCTCAGTGGTCGGGAGATGCCTTATGCCACCCTCATGTACATTTGGGCTGGCAACAGTCCACTCGACAGCGTGGTAGAGAACACCTTTACTAGCCGCGTCAAAATGATTGCTGTGGATTCAGGATGGCAACATACCGGGCAGTGGCGTAAGCATGCGCGTGACTTAAGTGCAGACTACCGCACCGCCTTTGGTGAAGAGCCAGGCGATGTGATTGGTGTCGCGCTCCTCACCGATACTGACAATACTAAGTCGCAGGTCAAGGCCTTGTATGGTGATATTGAGTTGGTGCGCAAAGCACTCAAACAAAAGTAATGCAAAAGTAGTGCAAACGTAATACAAAAGCAGTACTTTATTTTGGTTTCCAGAATCCCAGCAGTAAGGCATTACTCAGCACAAATAGACTGGATAAAGCCATCGCACTTCCAGCAATCGCCGGCGTCAAGTAACCCAGGGCTGCCAGAGGAATGCCAATCACATTAAATGCAAAGGCCCAAAATAAGTTTTGACGAATTATGTTCCAGGTTCGCTTCGATACATCAATTGCGCCTGCGACTAAGTTTGGGTTGCCATGCATTAAGGTAATGCCAGCTGCTTGCATGGCGACATCGGTGCCGGTAGCCATCGCCATACCCACATCGGCCATTGCGAGCGCGGGCGCGTCATTAATGCCATCGCCAACCATAGCAACCCATTGCCGTTCGCCCTCTGTATTGCGCTTTAAGCGTTCGATCCAGCCCGCCTTATCTGCAGGAATGACTTGCGCATAAACGGTGTCAATGCCAATGCGCTGACCCACTTGCTCGGCGGCGGCACGATTGTCGCCCGATAGCATCACCGTCTGAATTCCCAGAGCGTGCAATTGCTCTACGGCCGATCTTGCTTGGACCTTAATGGCATCACCAAAAGCTAAGAGTGCTAGCGATGTTGCTGTTTGATTGCCTAAGGGTGTTGCAGTCAAAGCCGAGACAGTATGTCCTGCTAAAAATAGGGGAGAGGCTTGGAGGCTTAAATCACCGTACTGCGGATGGGATTCGAGCGATGCAAGGCTTTGCAGTCGCAGTAATTGCCCTTGCCATTCACCTGTCAGTGGCCTGCCTTCAATTCCCACCCCCGGAATGGCCTGGATTTGGGCGCAGGCCACAGGAGTTATGCTGTGTGCCGTTGCATCGTCAAGTACTGCCTTCGCAAGCGGATGTTCGCTGCCCATTTGCAGCCCAGCAGCAAGAGCAAGCATGGCCTCTCGATTAAATTCAGGGCTTACATCAATTGAAATTAGGGTGGGCTTGCCTTCAGTCAGGGTTCCGGTTTTATCAAATGCGACGAGTTGAATGCGATGGGCCAACTCCAATACCTGCGGATCTTTAATCAAGATGCCAGCGCGTGCCGCAACCCCAGTGCCAGCCATAATGGCTGCTGGAGTGGCCAATCCCAATGCGCACGGACATGCAATCACCATTACTGATACCGCCCTTAAGATGGCTTCGCTGATGTCGCCCACCAGGAGTCCGGTAACGAGGCCAGTCGCGATTGCAATGCCAATCACTGCGGGTACAAAGATCGCGCTGACTTGATCTACTAAGCGCTGAATTGGCGCTTTCTGTGTTTGTGCGGTTTCAACCAAATCGATAATGTTTGCCAGCATGCTGTCGGTGCTGGTAGCGCCCACTCGGAAAACTAACTGACCATCACCATTAAGTGAGCCACCAATCACGGCATCGCCAATCCCCCGTTTTACGGATTGACTTTCCCCTGTAAGTAGCGATTCATCCAGATGGCTGTTGCCAAGTACGATGAAGCCATCTGCGGGCACACGTTCACCGGGCAGAACCATCACTAGATCATTTACCAACACCTGTTCGAGGGGTAGTTCGGTATGCTGGTTGAGAGCGGCTGCATTGCTGCCGATGAGGCTGAGGTCATTTGTCTTGAGTACTCGCGCTTGTTGCGGCCATAAGGCGTGCAATGCACGAATGGCTTCACCGGTTTGCCGTTTGGCGCGCGCCTCGAGCCACTTGCCCAGCAACACCATGCTGATGATGACTGCCGCCCCCTCAAAATAAAGCGCATGGGGATCGCCAAATACCAGCTGATAGACACTCAATCCATAGGCTGCACTGGTCCCCAGTGCAACCAGTAAATCCATATTGCCAGCGCCGGACATCAGCGCTTTGAATCCAGACTTATAAAAGCGCCAGCCGAATACAAACTGCACTGGGCTGGCGAGCAATAGCTGCCATAAGCTACTTGGCATCCAGTGGATCCCCAATGGCATGAGGAGCATGGGAATTACTAGGGGAGCAGATAAAGCAAAACTAAATAGCACTGGACCCAATCCATCAGCCGACCAAAATGCCGATTGGTTTACTTGCTTTTGCTGTCCGGGCGCCGCGCTTTGCTTAGCGTCATAGCCTGCCTTTTGAATCACCTCGATGATGTGTTGACTGATTCCAGGAATGGCTTCCGTGAGGCGGATGCGCGCCTGTTCGGTGGCTAAATTGACCGTAGCCGCCTCGATGCCCGGGATATTGGCTAAAGCCTTTTCAACGCGGCTGACGCAGGAGGCGCAGGTCATGCCCTCAATATCAATCGAGACGAAACGCGCGACGTCTTTCGAACTTAAGTTCATACTAGGGATAATCTACTGCAAGATTCGACCCAGCGGAGGGAAATAAAATGCAAACCCTGTTTGTTACTGGTATGACCTGCGGTGGCTGCACTAAAGCAGTGACTAAGGCAATTCAAATGCAGGATGCTAGAGCGACGGTTCAAGTCGACTTAGCTACCCAGAAAGTGGAAATTGACTCCAAACTGAGCCGGGAAGCGCTGATTACCATTGTCACTAATGCAGGTTTTCCGGTGGTGAATTAGCTGCTTACTGGCTAACCATGGGGTAATGGGGCGTATTTCAGCAAAAAATCCCTCCTGGGATTAATCTAAGCTCTGTTTGAGGCGCGTTACCTTGTATTCTCAGGGCTCAATACAATACTAAAAGTATCGCAATTTAGAAAATTAAGGGAGATGACATTGGCAGTCAGCATTGAGTCTGTACAACAGACATTGAAAACCGTTTTAGACCCAAATACCCAAATTGACCTCATGACTGCAAAAACAGTCAAAAACCTCAAGGTTGATGATGGCGCAGTTTCATTGGATGTGGTGTTGGGCTATCCCGCAAAAAGCCAAATTGATTTAATCCGAACCTTGGTTGTGAATGCCATTCGGAAATTGCCGGACGTAAAAAACGTCAGTGTGAATGTCACTAGCAGCATCGTCGCACACGCTGTTCAGCGTGGCGTTAAGCTGATGCCGAATGTAAAAAATATTATTGCGGTCGCAAGTGGCAAGGGCGGTGTTGGTAAATCAACCACTGCGGTAAACCTTGCGCTGGCATTGGCTGCAGAAGGTGCTGAGGTTGGCATTTTGGATGCGGACATTTATGGCCCTAGCCAGCCGATGATGCTGGGCATTACAGGCAGACCCGAATCCTTGCAAGAAAATACCATCGAACCGATGGAAGGCCACGGCCTTCAAGCCAGCTCGATTGGATTTTTAATTGATGCCGATAATCCAATGGTATGGCGCGGCCCGATGGTGACATCGGCCTTGGAGCAATTACTAAAGCAGACACGCTGGCGCGATTTGGATTACCTGATTGTCGATATGCCACCGGGCACTGGAGATATTCAGCTGACCTTGTCTCAAAAAGTTCCTGTCACTGGCGCAGTGATTGTGACAACGCCTCAGGATATTGCTTTGCTTGATGCGCGCAAAGGTTTAAAAATGTTTGAAAAAGTCGGCGTACCCATCATCGGCATCATCGAGAACATGTCAACCTATATCTGCCCCAGCTGCGGTCATGAAGAGCATGTCTTTGGTCAGGGTGGCGGTCAGAAGATGTGCAAAGATTATAGCGTGGACTTCTTGGGATCCTTGCCGCTGAATTTATCGATTCGCGAGCAGGCTGACTCTGGCAGGCCTACTGTGATTGCTGATCCGGACGGCGCTATTAGTGCGGTATATAAAAACATTGCACGTCAAGTTGCGATTCGGGTTGCCAATCTCAGCAAAGACATGAGCAGTAAGTTTCCGAACATTGTGGTTCAAAACACCTAGGAAGATATTTACTAAATGCAGCTCCACCCTTTTAATTTTCCCTAAGGCTAGGCCAAGAGAATGCGTTTTGCTGTTGTGATGCGAAAGCAAGCCATTGACAACCCCTGGGTCTCCCATCGGTGGATGCCTGTCGAAGTATTTGCGGATTCCGGACAGTTTGAGGATAGTGGCGTAGCGATTACAACAAGCAATCCACTGGGTCGTTTTATTGAGCGGGATGCAGAAGGGGAGACCTGGCTATTTCGTGGCTTTGGCTTAGATCTTTTCCCGGATGAGGCCGAGGGATACTTTTTAAATGCCACAGCAGCTGAGCCTTGCTGGTTTGTGATGTGGCGACTGGAAGACGACTATCAGCGCTTTTTAGAACCCGCTAGTCTGGCTCATTGTGAGGCTGAATCCACCCTGGCTATCCCGCACCGAATTTGCTTGAGCTACAACGAGGCTGCCCGGCTGATTGATGGTGGTGAATCGGTAGACACGGTTGTGCTCGACAAGGCCCACTGGCAGTGGCTGCACGATTTTGTGGGCGCGCATTACCGGCCCGAACCAAAAAAACGGCAACGACCTGAATCCTTTAAAGGCGCACAGCGCTCGGCGGAGGATTAATGGCTGACGGATTCCTGGGCCGCTGGTCGCGCCGCAAAGCAGGCTTAGAGCCCGAAGGGCTCGATAGCTCTGCGCCGGAGTTAAAGCCTAAGGTAACGCCAAGCTCTGTCCCGCAAGATAAAAAGACCATTGAGAGTGCATCCGCTCCAGCAGAAGCAGAGCCTTTACCGCCAACCCTCGAAGATGCTGAATCGATTGATCGTTTCGCGCCGGATTTTTCTTCGTTCATGAAGCCCAATGTCGATCCAGCAGTGCAACAAGCGGCGATGAAAAAACTCTTTTCTGATCCCCATTTCAACATCATGGATCGTTTGGATATTTACATTGATGACTATTCCATTCCAGACCCGATTCCAATGGAGATGCTCAAGCGCATGGTGCAATCCGAAAGCCTGGGTTTATTCAGAAAGTTTGAAGATGGGCCAGGGGCTAAGGTTCTCGCGGAGTCGGAAGAGGAAAAAGCCGGTGATCCAGAGCCAGAGGCAGCGGCAGCGGTAGAGTCCGATCCCGCTGAAATCATCGAGGCTTCTGCGAGTAATGTCACAATGCCGCAAGACGGGGCCGAGGATGATGTTCCTAATCAAGCCCCTGATCAAACGATAGCATCCCTAAAAATTGTGCCTGAACAGAAAATAAAATAATGACCCAAAAGCTCATTTGCGATTGCAATCGCACCATGCCACTGGATCCAAAAGAGCTGGGTGTGCCGCTGCACACCGCTTTATGTCGCCAAGAGGTCGGTTCATTTTTAAAAGCGCTCGATGGCTCAGAGCCGATTTTGGTGGCATGCACACAAGAGCGTGGCTTGTTTTCAGAGCTGGCGTCGCAATCCGAAAAGCCTCTGGTTGCGCCATTGCGCTTTGTCAATATTCGCGAGCTTGCAGGCTGGACTCAAGAGGCTGAGAAATCAAGCCCTAAGATCGCCGCATTATTGGCACTCGCAGATGTGCCGGAAGCAGATCCGGTTCCGGTAGTCGATTATGAAAGTCAAGGCCGTTTACTGATTATTGGCCCCGGTGCCCAAGCCTTGCTTTGGGCTGAAAAATTACATACGCAATTAAACGTATCGGTGCTATGCACGGAGTCGGGTGCGGTGCCCAGTACGCGTGAGTATCCGATCTACAGTGGTCAGGTTAGCAAGCTAGAGGGCTACCTTGGCAACTTCACAGTCGACTGGGAATTAAAAAACCCAATCGATCCAGAAATGTGTACCCGTTGTGGCGCTTGCGTTACCGCCTGCCCAGAAAATGCCATTGATGATTCGTTTCAGATTGATATAGATCGATGCAAATCACATCGCTCTTGTATTACCGCATGCGCAGGCATCGGCGCGATTAACTTTGATCGGACCGAGGTCAATCGCAGTGCAGAGTGCGACTTAGTGTTGGATTTACGTCCGGATGCGCAAATGCGCATGAGCCAAACACCGCAAGGCTACTTTGCCCCTGGTACAGATCCCTTTGCACAATCGTTGGTTGCCAGTCAACTGATTACCATGGTCGGTGAGTTTGAAAAGCCAAAGTACTTTGCATATAACGAGAAAATATGTGCGCATGGTCGCAATGGCAAAGTGGGTTGCAGCGCATGTATTGATGTTTGCTCTACTGGCGCGATTGAATCCCTTTTTAAAAATGGTCAAGGTCAAGTTGAGGTCAATCCAAACCTATGTATGGGCTGCGGCGCTTGCGCCACGGTTTGCCCATCGGGCGCAATGCGCTACAACTACCCCAGCGTATCGCATCAAGGAAAACAGCTCAAAGCCCTGATCACGGCATATAGCAACGCGAATAGTAAATCCAAATCACCCCAGCTGGCACCAACCTTGTTGTTGCATAGCCTAGAGGCTGGTGCCGAGGCTATGGATCGGCTTGGTAGGGCGGCTCACTTAAATCCAAAGCGGTTTGAGGGTTTACCAGCTTTCGTTGTTCCCATGGGAATTGAGCATATTGCATCGACCGGGCTCGATCTCTGGTTGGGCTCCTTGGCGTATGGATTTGGCGAGGTGGTGTTATTGCTGAGCGGCGATGAGGATCCGGCGTATCGAGCTGCCCTAGAAGAGCAAGCTGACTTAGCCAATGCGATGCTGGCGGCGTATCAATTTCCGGGCGCGCGAGTACAGTTGATTGCGATGCCAAACAAGGATGATTTATCGGTCGTCTCCTCGGCCATGAGGGGCTTGCGGCAGCGCGGCGCTCTGCAGACTCTGGGCAAGCCAGCCGTTTTTGCGTTTTCAAATCAAAAACGCGAAACCCTTGAGGCGACCTTAGAGCACTTTCAAAAGCTAGCGCCAGTACCACTGCCGGCAGAAGGCAAGGCTCTCCCTAGCTCGTCGCTGCTCGGTGCGATCCAAATCAATACATCGGCGTGTACCTTGTGCATATCCTGCGTTGGCGCCTGCCCTGAAGGCGCTATCTTGGATAATCCGGATGCGCCGCAGATCTCCTTTATTGAGAAGCAGTGCGTACAGTGCGGTTTATGCGTACAAACGTGCCCAGAATCGGCCATTACCTTGCAGCCCCGGATTGCATCGGTAGAGCAGCGCAAAGAAAAAGTATTGCTAAACGAGACCAAGCCCTTTCATTGCATTACGTGTGGCAAAGCCTTTGGCACCCTCAAGTTAGTCGAGTTAATGCTGGGTAAATTGGCTTTGCACGATGCATTTTCTGGCGAAGCCTTAGATCGCCTCAAGATGTGCAGTGACTGCCGAGTAGTCGATATGATGAAGAAAGAACTATGAGCGATTCAATTAAGCCAAGTGCTACGGAGCAGGGGCCGACCGAGGTTGGCAATATCGGTATAGCTGAGGATTTGGCAAGAGCCGACTTGTACGGCCTCTTGGCTGCGTTTTACTTAAAAGCGCCTGAGCAAGAATTCTTAGATTTAATTACGGCCTCCGCCCCCCAAGAACCCTCCCTCAATGAGGTCTCGCCTCTATTGGGTGTCTGGCTCAATTTAATCTCAGCAGTTAGGGATAGCACTGCGAGCGATTGGAATGCAGAATATGCCGCCGAGTTCATGGGCGTGGGTAGGCCTAATGTATTTCTAAATAGCTCGTTTTATTTGGCGGGCCATTTAAATGAAAAGCCCTTGGTGGAAGTAAGGCGAGCATTGGCTGAATTTGCCTTGGAGTCTTCTGAAGATGTAACCGAAACGGAAGATCACGTATCGGCCTTATTCGAGGTGATGCGTTACCTGATCGCAGGCGATGATGTTGAAGTTTCCAACCTGACCAACCAACGGGTGTTTTTCAATGACCACATTCGGCCCTGGTACGACGATTTTTGCGATGCCATAGAAGCCAATCCAGAATTGCATTTGTATCGCCCCGTTGCGGCATTGACCCGGGAATTTCTGGCAGTTGAGGGTCAAGCGTTTGACATGATGTAAATTTTGCCCAATTAGTAAGGGTATTTACTGAGCCCAAATAGACTTGGAAGCCTACACAAAAGCTATAAAAGTAATACACTCGATATTAGTAAAAAGTTGCATATATACGTCCACCCTTGGAGTTCACATGAGCACGAAAACAAATCCACTTACACCCCCAGTCACCACTGCTTCGCGCAGAAAATTTTTCATTAGTGCTGGCGCTACGGTCGGTGCAGTTGCGGTTGTCTCGCAAACGCCCATGGGCAAAGCCATTATTCAAGAGGTGGGTAGCACAGTAGGCGAAAAGAAAGACGGCTACCAACTCACAGCCCACGTTCGCAAGTATTACGAAACAACCTTAATTTAGTTTTAACCGACCCTTACTATAAAAATATAAACCCCCTCAGGAGCATCAGATGAGTCTGATTCGTAAAAATCCAGTAAACACCACGACCCGCTCGGTACCGGTATCGAACTTAATCGGGAGTTTGTCGCGAGGCCTTAAGGCAGCCGTTCCCACCATGGATCGACGGACATTCCTGAAGCGCTCCGGAATTGGAGTTGGCGCAGGAATTGCAGTAAGCCAGCTAAACCTGGTACAAAAAGCAACCGCAGCCGACCCAAGCAAGGCAATGTTGGATGGCAAGGGCAAGATTGAAGTAAAACGCACTGTTTGTACCCATTGTTCCGTTGGCTGTGCCAGCGATGCTACGGTTGAGAACGGCGTATGGGTTCGTCAGGATCCGGTATTTGATTCCCCCATCAATATGGGCGGCCAGTGCGCCAAGGGCGCTGCATTGCGTGAGCATGGCCATGGTGACTACCGTTTGCGTTATCCCATGAAATTAGTGGATGGCAAATACCAG
>CANHMJ010000003.1 GCA_947461805.1 Burkholderiaceae bacterium | reverse complement strand
TAATCTCACAAAACAATATAATTTGTTCATTTTAATGGAACAAATTGATTTTATAGTAAAAAATGATTAGTGTTTTTACTTATACGA
The DNA here is from genome assembly GCA_947461805.1 of Burkholderiaceae bacterium. GTDB lineage: Bacteria > Pseudomonadota > Gammaproteobacteria > Burkholderiales > Burkholderiaceae > Polynucleobacter. The sequence goes on along the minus strand of CANHMJ010000003.1, from coordinate 27,626 downwards.
AACAACTTGTTCAGGATAGCTGAATAAGGTATGGTTTGACTTGGAGACAAAACATAATTTCCTATGGGGGTTTATATGACTAAGTTAAAAATGAAGAAATGGCTATCTGGTGCGCTGGTATGCCTCTCTGGAGTTTCAATTGCGGGCCTAGCAAACGCACAGTCGTGGCCAACCAAGCCGATTAAGCTTATCGTCCCTTATCCACCAGGCGGGGGAACGGATGTCATTGCGCGGATCGTGCAAGAACCGTTGGCAAAAGAGCTGGGGCAGCAAGTCATTATTGATAACCGCGGCGGTGCCGGCGGGTCAATTGGTTCGGCATTGGCAGCCCAGTCGCCTTCTGATGGCTATACCGTTCTTTTTACACTCTCTTCGCACACGATCAACCCGGCCATCTACCCAAAGCTACCCTTTGATACTGAAAAAGACTTTTCTTCAGTAGTCACCGTTGCCTCATTACCTCAAATCTTGGTTGCGAACCCAAATTTCCCTGCGAAGACGGTAAAAGAAGTCATTGAAATGGCGAAAGCAAAGCCAGGCAGCATTTCATATGCATCGGTCGGAAATGGATCGCCAGGGCACTTAGCAGGCGCAATGATGGCAAGTGATGCGGGAGTCGATATGACGCATATCCCTTACCGGGGAGGCGGTCCTGCAGTAACGGACGTTATGGCGGGTCAGGTTCCCTTGCTCTGGGTTTCAATCCCCGCAGCCGCACAGTTTGTGAAAGCAGGAAAATTAAGAGCGCTGGCCGTTTCAACGGTAAAGCGGTCTGCCGTGTTCCCAGATGTGCCCACCATGGTTGAATCTGGCTTTAAGGGTTTTGAAGTGGACTCTTGGTATGCAATGTTTGTACCAGCCAAAACGCCACAGGCAATTATTGATCGGATTAATAAGGCGGCCGTGAATGTACTTGCCCAACCTGACGTAAAAGAGAAGTTATTGGGCCAAGGCGCTGAAGCAGTCGGTGATACACCCGCTCAATTATCGGGCGTTGTTAAAAAAGAAATCGCCAAGTGGAAACAGGTTGTGAAGTCAGCCAATATTAAGGTTGACTAATAGCGTAGTAAAAAATTCTTTAAACATTCAGTAAAGATCCTATGTCAGAAGTTGAAAGCATTATTAAGCGTGCTCGTGTTGCTCAAGCAGAATACGAGTCTTATACACAGGAACAAGTGGATTTGGTGGTTTCTGCCGTGGCTTGGGCGATTCTTGAGCCAGGCAGAAATACCGAGTTAGCTGAGTTGGCGGTCCGTGACACGGGGCTTGGTGATGCAGCGGATAAGTTTAAAAAGAATTTTCGTAAAACGCTGGGCTTGGTTCGGGATTTGCAAAATGCCAAAACAGTTGGCGTTGTTTCTCACGATCCCGCAACTGGAATTACGGAGTATGCAAGGCCAGTAGGGGTGGTGGCTGCCATTACGCCCTCAACCAATCCGGGCGCAACGCCAATCAATAAAATTTTGAATGCACTTAAGTGCCGCAATGCAGTCGTGGTTGCCCCATCCCCCAAAGGGCAATCAACGTGTTGCCGTTTATTGGAATTTGTACATGCCCAGCTGGACCTAGTGAAAGCGCCGCGGGATTTAGTACAAATGCTCCCAGATCCGATTACAAAAGATGCAACCCATGAACTCATGCGGCTAGCTGACTTGGTGGTCGCTACTGGCTCTCAAGCCAATATTCGTTCTGCATACACAAGTGGAACGCCTGCATTTGGGGTAGGTGCTGGTAATGTCCTTGCGATCATTGACGAGGCTGCTAACTTGGACATGGCTGCACAAAAAATTACCCAATCGAAAACGTTTGATAACGCCACAAGCTGTTCGAGTGAAAATGGCGCTGTTTTACTCGATGCTATTTACGACTCTGCGATTGATGCGTTAGAGCGTGCTGGAGGCGTGCTCTTGGATGCCGCTGATAAGCAACGCCTTCACGACGTGATGTTTAGCGGCGGAAAATTGACTTCCACGTTGACAGCGCAGTCTCCTGCTGTGATTGCGGAGCGCGCTAAATTGCAACATCCCAAAGCTAGCACTGCACGCTTTTTTATGGTCGAAGAGACCGGGTTTGGCCCAAGCGCGCCTTTTTCAGGCGAAAAGCTCAGTCCTATTTTGACAGTTTGGCGAGCAGCCAATTTTCAGGCAGCCAAGCAACTGGTTGCACAGGTTTATGCCTATCAAGGCGCTGGGCATTCCGTTGGATTGCACACGGCAAGCAGCGGATCGGTCATGGAAGAAAGGGCTGCTGATTTGGCCCGTGATTTACCGGTTGCGCGGGTTATTGTGAACCAAGCGCATGCCATTGCTACAGGCGGTAGCTTTGAAAATGGGCTCCCATTTTCCTTGTCGATGGGCTGTGGTACGTGGGGTAAAAATAACTTCTCCGACAACATGAACTATCGCCACTATCTCAACACTACTCGTGTAGTACGGCCCATTGCTGAAAAAGTGCCCGAGGTTGAGAGCTTGCTGGCCAATTATTTTAGTCAGCACCCTAAGTCCTAAGGTTTCTTTAGTACCCACTTCTTTTTTCATTATGGCGGACACATTGGATATCACTGGCGCTAGCATTGCGCATGTTTTAGGCAAATGGGCTAAGCAGCAGCCCGATCATGTCTTGTTGTTTGCTCCGGAGACCGCTCAAAAACTAACGTATGGGCAGATGGCTTTAGAGGCTGAGCATTTTATGGGCTGGCTGAAGGAGCACCAGATTAGCACCAATGGCCATGTGGGCATATTTATGCACAATGGACGTCAGACCACAACGGTTTTTATAGCTACGATGGTTTGCGGTCGAGTAGTGACACCACTGAACCTGTCGGCGCCAGTAGATCAGCTGGCTTGGGTGTTAGACCATAGCGATATTGAGGTATTGTTTTATGCCCCAGAGAATAAGCAGAACTTATTTGCGGCATTGAAAAAAACCCAGCGTGCCTTTGCATTGGTGGAATTGGATCCGGATGCTGAATCTGGACCGTTTCTGCAATCGGCTCGCTTGCCCTTGCCGCAAATTGATCCCAATAATCCCGCTTTATTAATGTACACCTCGGGCACTACTGGCACGCCAAAGGGTGTGATACTAACGCATCGAAATTTATTGCATGCAGCCAAGTCGATTAGCGAATGGCATCAGCTCACACCGGCGGACATTGTCCTGAGCTCGCTCCCGATCTACCATATCAACGGACAAGTCATTTCAACCATAACGCCATTCTTTTCTGGCGGGTCGATTGTGGCCCCCCATCATTTTTCGGTCTCGACCTGGTGGAAAATAGCGATTCAATATCGTTGCACCTGGATCAATATGGTCCCTACCATCATTGCGTATTTAATTAATGCTGCGAAAAGTGGTGCCAGTAAGCCCGACATAGCACAGCTTAAACATATTCGTTTTGGCCGCTCAGCATCTGCCCCATTGCCACCTGAGCACCATCGTGAGTTTGAGGCTTTATTTGGAATGCCTGTAATCGAAGCAATGGGCATGACGGAAACCTGCTCTATTGTGTTTTGTAATCCACACGATGAGCGTAGGCGCTTTGGTAGCCCTGGACTTCCCTGTGGAGTCACAGCAAAGATTGTGGATGATTCTGGAAACCCAGTATCTGATCTGGTTTCTGGGGAAATTTGCCTCAAAGGTGAAAACGTATTACAGGCGTATTACAAAGGCGAAACCGAAACCAAGAAGGCATTTGATGCAGATGGCTGGATGAAAACAGGTGACCTGGGTATGCGAGATCCCGATGGTTTTTATTTCATTACCGGCAGACTGAAAGAATTGATTATTAAGGGCGGCGAAAACATTGCGCCGCGTGAAATTGATGAGGTGGTTTTGAAGCACCCCGCAGTCTTAGATGCGGCATCGGTTGGAATACCAGATGCAAACTACGGTCAAGAAATAATGGTTTGCATCATTCTAAAAGAAGGCAAGACTTGCTCTGAATCGGAGATGCGTCAATTCTGTCTTGATAAGCTAGGTAAGCTCCGGACGCCCAAGCTGATTCTGTTTATGGACGATCTTCCTAGAGGGCCATCTGGAAAGGTGCAGCGTTTAAAGTTATTGGACTTAGTTAAACCTAAATAAGGCACTTATTTCTTTTTCTTTTGCCTAAGTTCCGCCATTTTATGTATTGCTGCAGATGAAAAAATACCCAATAAAATTGCCCATTCCAGCGCAATTGTTACCGTTCCAATCGCGGTAATCAACATGGGTACCCAAGCACTTTTGCCTGCGTTGATCTCGTGGCGAATTTGCTCAACATCAATCAACTTCCATGCCACGAGCAACAATAGTGAGGCAATGACAACATAGGGAATATGCTTTGCTAGGGGCGATACAAAAGCCAGGATGATAATCAAGAAAAAAGCAGCACAGATTGCGGAAAGTGGTGTTTTTGCGCCCGCAGCTAGGTTAACGCCGGTACGGTTAAATGAACCACTGGAGGGATAGGCTGAGAAAAACGAACCTGCCACATTAGCCAATCCTTGGCCTATGAATTCTTGATTGGCATTGAATGTATCTTTTGTTTTCAAAGCAACTGCTCGTGCAATCGCCATCGCCTCTGTAGAGGCCAGTAAGGTCATGATGAGTGTGGCAGCAAATAATTTTTGCAAGGTGGGGAGGCTTAGGTCTGGCATTGATATTGGCGGGAATGCCCCTGGAATACTGCTGACACGCTTAAATGGACTCATGTCGGGAAAGGCAAGCTCGATTAGGATTGCTGCAATAGCGCCAATAATCACCGCAATGAGCATGGACGGTACGTATTTGTTTAGCGGGTTCCACAGGCGAATGATGCCTAGCGTGATCATCACTAAAGCAATCGATTGCCATTGCATATCGCCATTGACTGCGAGAGTACTAAGCGCCTTTAGGGTATCAATGACATCCGTACCTCGCGGTATATACATACCCAAGAGCGTGCCAGCTTGACTATTAATAATCAGTACAGCAGCCCCAGCAGTAAATCCAACAATGACTGAGTGCGGGACTTTTTCTACCCACTTACCAATGCCGCTAAAACCCAACGTTAGCTGAATGACCCCCACCAGAAAACTAAGCGTAAGAACAAATACAACGTATTGCGGCGACTCTGGTAAGGCAAGTGGGGCAATGAGCGCCATGGTTGTTAGTGATATGGCGTTTGCCGGACCTGTTACCATCAAGCGGCTGGAGCCAAATAGTGCGGCAATTAGGCAGGGCACCATAGCGGCATAAAGGCCGTAGTGGGGCGGCATTCCGGCTAACAAGGCAAACGCAATACCTTGGGGTAATACAACAATAGCGCCGGTTAGGCCGGCTAGTACATCAGCGCGAATGACCCCTGGTTTTTTGTATTCGGGCAACCATTGCAAAAATGGAAATAGTTTCATGTGTATCGGCAGAATTCGATTGTGGGTTTACTGCCGAGCGAAGTAAACGCCATGCAATTATATTTTTTTGTTGAGTATAAAGTCTGCCGCTTTTTCAGCCATCATGACGGCCGGCCAATTTGTATTGCCCGATGGTAAGGTAGGCATTGCAGAGCAATCGACTACCCGCAATCCAGTAACGCCTCGCACCCTCAACTCGGAATCCAGTACAGCCATTGGATCGGAGTCTGTGCCCATTTGGCATGTACCTGTTGGGTGAAAAATCGTGGCGCCATTATTGCGGCAAAATTCCAATAGATCGGCATCGCTCTGCGGATTATTGGGCTTAATTTCCCTGGTGATGAGCGATTTAAGTGGCTCGGTTTGTGCAATTTTGCGCGCAAATTTAACGGCCTCAACGCTCGTGTTTCGATCATGTTCCGTTGCCAAGTAATTTGCAACCATCTTCGGTGGCACTAAAGGATCTGCTGATTGAATGCGGACATGGCCCCTGGACTCAGGCCTTAATTGACAAACGGACATGGTGAATCCGGGGAAGGGGTGCACATTTCCGCCTGCCATATCGGCCGATAAGGTTGCCATATGGAATTGGATGTCTGGTGTAAGCGATGAGTCCATCACTTTAGTGAACAGTCCGCCTTGATTAATTCCAATTGAAAGTGGGCCACCCCGAAATAGGAGCCAATCTAGACCTATCTTTACTTTGCCAAACAGCGATGAGAGCTGCACATTGGTTGATATCGGTTGGTTTAGCTCGTAAATCAAGCGGTACTGAAGGTGATCCTGTAGATTTTCGCCAACGCCCGGAAGATCCTGAACGATAGGGATATTAAATTCGCGTAAGAGTGCTGCTGGACCAATTCCGGATAGTTGCAATATTTGTGGTGATTGCAGGGCTCCAGCACTCAGGATGATTTCTTTATTGGCTCGAATCGTTTGTTTACTACCATGACGTATTAATTCGACAGCAACCGCACGGCGTCCTTCAAAGATAATGCGCATGACTTGGCTATCCGTCAAGATGGTCAGGTTAGCGCGACTTTTGATCGGATTTAAGTAGGCGACTGCAGTGCTACAGCGTAAGCCCTTATGGGTTGTCAGTTGGTAGTAGCCCACACCTTCTTGCGTGAGGTTATTAAAGTCATCGGTTTCTGGCACGCCCAAGTTGACCGCGCTTTTTATAAATGACTCTACCAGCGGATGTTTTTTGGGAATGGATGATGCCTTGAGGGGGCCAGTTTGGGAATGGAGCGGTTCGCCTAGACGATCATTTCCTTCCGCCTTTTTAAAATAGGGCAGAACGTCATCCCAGCCCCAGCCTGTATTGCCAAGATCTTTCCAGCCGTCATAGTCCTCTTTTTGACCGCGAATAAAAATCAAACCATTTATGGAGCTCGAGCCACCCAAGCACTTTCCGCGGGGCCAGTAAATCTTGCGCTGATTCATTCCAGGGTCTGGTTCTGTTTCGAATTTCCAATTGACCTTTGGATCCCACATGGTTTTCCCATACCCAATCGGTAGGTGAATCCACGGCGAGCTATCTTTTGGTCCTGCTTCAATTAAGCAAACCGAATTGACATCCTCCTTTGACAGGCGGTTTGCTAGAACGCAACCCGACGATCCGGCGCCAACCACAATATAGTCAAACTGATTGTCTTGCATTCGAGGCTACCCAGCCGCTCTCAGGCCTAAGATTTCACGTGCTAGCTTTGCGTTCGCAATAGGTCGATTGTATTTAGTAGCCAACTCAGCAACACGTGAGACTAATTCCGCATTGTCTTTTGCGACGCGCGTCTGGTCATATTTAATATTGTCTTCGAGGCCGGTACGAGCATGACCACCCATTTCAAGTGCCCATTCGTTTACAGCAAGTTGGTGCCTTGCAATTCCGGCCGCAGTCCATGTTGCATCTGGCATGATTTCTTTTAATTCGCTCACTAGAAATTCCAAAATACTGCGTTTTGCTGGCATGGCATTGGGCACGCCCATCACAAACTGAACATGAGCGGGGGCTTTCAGTAGCCCCCTTTTGATTAAGTCGGCAGCACTGTAAAGCATCGCCATATCAAATACTTCAATCTCTGGCTTGATATCGTACTTATTCATTTCATTTGCAAGTCCGTCAACAAAAGTCGGTGGATTCTCATAAATTCCATTGGGAAAATTGACCGATCCAGTGGCTAAAGATGCCATATCAGGACGATGAAACAGCATTGCGCCTCGCAATGCTTGATCTTGACCTCTGCCACCGGTAGAAAATTGAATAATCATATCGGGGCAATGTTTTTTTATGCCCTCTTGGACTTTTGCAAACTGATCGGGATCGGAGCTGGGGCTCTCATCTGGCTTTCGCACATGCAAGTGGACTAAGGCTGCGCCTGCTTCATAGGCTTTATGCGTTTCTTCGATTTGTTCGGAGACCGTGACTGGTAGACCCGGACAGTCTTTTTTCCGAGGGATTGCGCCGGTAATCGCTACAGTAATAATTACGGGGCTTGAATTTGTCATGAAAACTCCAAATGGGATTAATCAGGTTGAGAAGGGGTATCGGACATGCTCTTTCGAATCGATAAAGCAGCTTGTTCTAAGTGAGGTATAAATGTTTTTACGGTTTTAACCGAGACCCGAGATGATGGGCCGTGCGCCGCAATCGCTGCGAACATTTTATTTTTGCTGTCTAGCACCGGAATCGCGATACAAATGGAGCCATCAAGGTATTCACATTGATCAATTGCGTAACCTTGGTTTTTAATCTTCATTAAGCTTGGGAGCAATTCGTTTAAATTCAGCAGCGTTTTGCTAGTAAATTTTTCAAATGGACCCGTACCCAAGGTGCGCTCAATTTGCGCCGGACTCATTTGCGATAAAAATAATTTGCCGCTTGCAGTGCAATGCAGTGGTACACGCATTCCAGCGCTGATATGAAGGCGAATGGGCGCATTGGTTTCAATACGATCAATGTAAACAACCTCATTGCCATCCAGAATATTAAAGTTGCACGTTTCCCCGATTTGATCAACTAATAACTTCATTGCCGCTATTCGCTCGGCACGAATTGGGTCCGAAAATAGCATGCTGGTTCCAATCGAGCGTAATCTAACCCCCGGCTGAAAGCGTCGACCGCTGAAATCGCGCTCAATAAATCCCAGCGTATTTAAGGTATTTAAAAGTCGGAATGCAGTTGGCTTTGCAAGCCCTAGACCCGTGGACACATTTTCAAGCGTCAGGGGAATTTCAGAATGCGACACCATCTCAAGGATCAAAAGCACCTTTTCGGCCATGCTCGCTTTGGCGTCAATATCTGCTGCGGCCGCTTGTAAATTAGTCATAGAGTGATGCTTACGATATTAAAGTATTGTGAGGCTGCTTAATTAGGTATATACCCTTAAATCATTTCATCTGACGATACGTTACATTTCATTATATATACATAAAACGTGACGCAAAGTGCCTACAAAAAAACTAAAAAAGAGTGTCGCCGCAGCCCCACCCAGTCAGCCGAAACCAAAAACGCGGGCAACCGTTTCCAAGCCGAAGCCCTCTAGCCCTGCCTCTAAAGGTAAAACGGCTGTTAAAGCCTCTGCAAAAAATACCCGTACCGCAACTGCTGTGGCAGACCAAAACACGTCTTTTGGAATGAAAGAGGTGAAAGAGCTCATTTCATTAATCAAAGACTCTGGCAACTTTAATACCTTTGCTTATAAAACGGATGCCTTCGAGATCGAAATTAACGTTGGAAATGGCTCTATTCCAGCTGTAGCTGCTGCACCGCAAGGTCAGCTAGCAGACCAGGCTGCGCCAATGCCTATGCCTGTCGTTAGTCCCGCACCTACTTTAGAAGTAAATAGACCGTCGAATGCGGGGTTAGCGCTTGCGCCTAATCAACGATTCATAACGAGCCCAATGGTGGGTACTTTTTTTAGAAGACCAAACCCAAGCTTGCCCCCTTTTGTGGAGGTCGGCGATGAAGTGCAGGCAGATGCTGCACTTTGCATTGTCGAGGTAATGAAGTTGCTCAATACCATTGAAGCAGGCTGCAATGGCCGTGTAGTGAGTATCTTGGTTGAGGATGGCGCTTCAATTGAGTCTGGGCAGCCGCTCATGATTTTGGAGCTGACATGAGCTCCAGCAAAGGCAAGCCATTTCAATTGATTGACGTAACACTCAGGGATGCGCATCAATGCCTGTGGTCGACACGCATGACAACAGCGCAAATGTACCCAGCCATGAAGGATACAGATCAAGCAGGGTATGCCTTTATCAATATTTTAGGCGGCGCTGTTTTTGATGTCATGGTTCGTTTTTTAAGAGAGGATCCTTGGAAGCGCTTAGCCTTTCTGAGCAATCAGTTTGCTACCCCAACGGATGCGCTGACTCGCGGCCAAAGTATTTATACATTTGAGTTGTTTCCAGACGATGTGGTTGCCCTCAATATTGAGCTTTTGGCTGAATCCGGCGTGCGTGTGTTAACCGTCTACGATGCATTGAATGACAATCGTAATATCCTGTCATCGGTGCAGGTTGGCAAGAAAAATGGCATGTTAGTAAATGCAATGCTGACGTATGCACTCAGCCCAGTGCATGATGACGATTATTTTGTGGCTCGAACAAAAGAGCTAGTTGACATGAATGTCGATTACATTTCAGTCAAAGACCCAACCGGTCTTTTAACTCCAGAACGAGCAAAAAGTTTATTTCCGGCGATCGTAAAAGCGGCAAAAGGCATTCCACTCAAACTGCATTCGCATTGCCAGTCTGGTTTGGCGCCACTGGTATATGAAGAAGCAATCAAGGCTGGATTTGCCTATGGATACGTTGCAACGGATTGCCTGGCTAATGGGGCCTCTTTGCCTTCCGTAATGGATGTGCTGGATAGTGCCCATAAATTAGGACGGGCGCCCAACATGAACCGTGCCGCACTGCAACAGGTTGATGACTATTTTGACTGGGTTTGTACGCGCGATGGCTTATCTAGGGGAGTTAAGGCGGATTACGACCCCGCCTTGTATGAGCATCAAATTCCTGGCGGCATGATCTCCAATCTTCGCGCTCAATTGCAAACCCTGGGGATCTCGCATCGCGAACAAGAAATCCTAGAAGAAACAGCGCAAGTTCGTAAAGACCTCGGCTACCCCATTCTAGTCAGTCCGTTTGCACAATACATCGTTACCCAAGCCGTCCTCAATGTAGTGCAGGGTGAGCGCTATAAAACGATTCCAGACGAGGTAAAGCTATATCTAAAAGGGCACTATGGCAGGCTTGCGGGCACTCCGTCACCCCTTGTTATGGAGCGCGCTGGCGTAGATTATGATGCGAGTGTGAGGGCAGGCGATAAGGTGGCTCCGGCATTACCAGGCCTCAGAAAAAAATGGGGCAAGAGTATCAGCAGAGAGCAGTTGTGTTTGCATGCGTTTTATCCTGAAAATCTGGCAGTGGGATTGCAGGATGGAACGATACAAGCCTTGAAACAAGGGTCTCAATTGAATCCGCCGTCTGAATTACTGAAGTATTTAACGCGGCAAAAAGACTATAAAAAGATTAGAACAAAATGGGGTGGTGTAGAGTTAACCATCTCGGTTTAATAGGTGCAGTTGGAGTAGGTTTTTGCTTTTATGAAAGCGGTATGATGGTTTTTGTGGCAGTACAGGGTTTTTCAGTCGACTCGTGTTTTATGAATAAACAAATGGAGATTAAAAATGCAAGAATTTAATTTTAAGCGACGCGTTTTAGTGATTGCTGCACTTGGCGCATTTTCAGGAGCATCTTTACCGGCCTTTGCACAAGATGCAACTAAATTTACCAACTACGGTTGGCCTGAAAATGCATACGAAAAAGTTTCCCCCAAGTCAATCGCATGGTTGAAAGAAAAAGGTTGGTGGCCGATTCAGGTTGCATTCCAGCCGCCATGGTCGGGTCAAAATACCATTAATTTAGTAATGGATAAAACAGGACTTTTATCTAAAAGAGGCATCGATGCGAAGTTTCAGGCTTTTCCATCGGGGCCAGCGATTAATGAAGTCATCATTTCTGGTCGATTCCAATTTGGTAATGGTGGAAATTTCCCCTTCACTACATTAATTGATAAAAATGTCCCGGTTAAAACCATCGCGATCATCAACGTTAATTTGATGCACGCTATGCTGGTGCCATTGGATTCGCCAATTAAAACCATTGATGATTTCAAAAATCGAAAAGAGCCGGCAACGATTGGATTAGTAACCGGATCTTCTGCGGAGTTTTATATTCAGGCCGCAGCCAAGGCCCACGGTCTTGTCATCGGCAAGGATATTATTTTGAAGAACATGCCCCCAGGCGAGCAAATGGCCATGCCTAAGGGTATTGATGCGGTTGTTCCATGGGATCCTACGCCAACCATTATGGTGAAAGAGCGTAAGAATGCCCGCATTATTAATGATAGCTATCCATACAATATTTACGGCTCATCTTTTTACGTGCGCCAAGAGGTTATTGATAATGCTCCAGACGTAGTACAGGCATTTACTGATGCTATTGTTGAAGCCACTCTTTGGATTCGCAAAAATCCAGATGCTGCTGTGAAAGCGATGCAAGAAGATCCAAACTTGAAGAATTTCTCTCCTGAAATTCTTCTTGCGCAGATAAAGATGTATAACAATTTGGATAAGCCAACGTATCTTTATCCGATTCCATTGTTCTGGGGCCGTGCAAATGAGCCAATTTATGAATGGCTGTTTGACAATAAGCGGATTCAAAATAAAACGTCGGCATCCACATTTATTGCTGCGGTAGATGCACGCTTTATGGACAATACCTTCTCGAAAGTGGGATGGGCAGTTCCAAAATTACCCCCATTCCTGCCTGCTAACTGGTCTGCTCCAATGGACAAAATACCGTATCCAAGGTATGCAACGCCATTGAATACAACTAAGCCGCAGCCATTCCCTGAAAAAGGCGACCTAACCAAAGATTGGTCATTCGACAATAAGGCATTTAAAAAATAATGAATTACCTCCGTTCTTTGTTGCAGTTCCGGCGCTTGGTTTTGCTGTTGATACTACTGGCTGGCTGGGAGTTTGCCAGCCGGTTTGTCCTTGATAAAACCCAGGCAACGCTATTACCTCCGCCCTCAGGTGTGCTTAGCGGGGCTATGGAGTTAAGTGCGTCCGGAGAATTGTGGAAGCACGTTCGCGACAGCTTAAGGCGAGAATTTATCGCCTTTTGCTATGCGAGCGTCGCTATCCCACTGGGGATTACCATGGGCTGTTTTAAATGGCTCAACGAACAAGTAGATCCCATTATTGAAATCCTGCGCCCGATCCCACCAATTGCGTGGATTCCATTGAGTATTTTGTGGTTTGGGGTAGGTAATGTGCAAAATCAGTTCATTATCTTTTTGGGCATATTTTTCCCCATTCTCTTAAATACGATTGATGCTGTTAAGAATGTCGAGCCTAGCTTAATTCGTGCTGCACGCTGTTTAGGAGCGGGCAATTGGAGTGTGATTACCCGGGTGATCCTGAGAGCGGCTCTTCCGCAGATTACAACCGGTATTCGGATTGGTTTGGGTGTTGGCTGGATGGCTTTGGTAGCAGCAGAGCTGGTTGGCGCAAATTCTGGGCTTGGCTTTCTTATCAATGACGCCCGAACCGTCTTACGCACCGATTTCATTTTAACCGGCATGCTGGCGATCGGTGTCATTGGCCTTTGTCTGGATCGCATCATTCGCTACAGTGCGAAGACCCTGATGCCTTGGGCTAGATCCTTAAACTCATAAATACAATAAGAAAATGCTTGCACTCAAAGTAGAAAAAGTAAAGAAAATTTATCCGTCCCTGAATTCAAAAGGGCAAGAGGTACTTGCCCTTGATGATGTTTCTTTGGAGGTGAATAAGAATGAGTTTTACTCCATCCTTGGCCATAGTGGCTGTGGCAAAACAACCCTGTTAAATTTAATTGCTGGGTTTGAAGTCCCTACGGCCGGTTATATCGAGTGTGCAGGCCAGCGCGTTACGGCTCCTGGCGCGGATCGTGCGATGGTTTTTCAGGACTATGCCTTATTTCCTTGGCTTACCGTTTATGAAAACATTGCATTTGGCCTCAAGATTAAACGCATGGCTAGCCCTGAAATAAAACGTATTGTTGAGCATTTCGCTAGTTTGGTTGGTTTAAGTCAATTCGTTGAGCATTACCCACATCAACTCTCTGGAGGGATGCGGCAACGCGTTTCGATTGCAAGGGCCTTAGCAGTAGACCCTACGGTATTGTTGATGGATGAGCCCTTTGCAGCGCTGGATGCGCAAAATAGATCAATGATGCAATCCGAGATGATCCGGATCCTGGACGAGGAAAGTAAAACCGTTGTTTTGGTAACGCACAGCATTGAAGAGGCAATTAATTTATCGGATGTGATTGTTGTGATGACACGTCGACCGGGCCGTGTCAAAAGCGTTATCCGAGTGCCAAAGCCTCGAAAAATGATTGAAGATTCGCCAGATTATTTAGTCATCCGAAAGCAAATTCGTGATCTTATTTCTGGAGAGCACGACGATAGCGTGACTATGTGATCGAATTTAGCTGGATTACAGCCAGTATCCTGTTGTTTTCGGCTGCTCTAGGCGGGCTCGTGCGTCGTCTCAGTGGGTTTGGCGGGGCACTCATCATGTCGCCACTGCTGATGTGGTTTTTCCCAGTTCCTTTTTTCCTTCCCATTGTGATGTCCGCCGAGCTGCTGGGCGGCATGTGGCTCTTCACCCAGTGGAAGGTTAACAAAGAGGATATTCCAAGCCTGTATCGAATGTGGGTCTTGGCTGCAATACTGTTGCCCTTTGGTATTTTTTTGGGTGGGGTTGTTCCACTAACGGCGCTCAAAATTACAACTGGAATTGTGGTGATTGCATTTTCTATTTTTTTGTTAATACGAGTTAATTTGGCGATCACGCTTTCCGCCTTTAGGGACTATCTTATTGGCGCTTTATCCGGGTTGCTCTTGGGTTCCTGTGGCATCGGCGGCCCTCCTGTGGCGCTTTATTTAAACGCCAGCGGCCTGGAGTTTGAGCGCTCAAGGGCCTTGCTTTCCCAATTTGTTTCCGGCGTTTGTTTGTTGGCGATTGTTGCCGCCAGTTTGATGGGAGGGGGTATCGATTGGTTACCTTGGTTATTATTTGCTCTGCCGGCCTATTTTTTCGGCATGTTCTTGGCTAAGACCTTGCTAGAGCGGCGGGAATTATCTGCCAGTGCGATCAAAAAGTTTTGCCTGTATTTACTAATTGTGAACGCGGCATTTAATTTGGGTGTCTTGGCCCTGCTATAAGGGCAATTTGGATTGCTTAACCGTATATCATTAGAGCAATCTTTATTCTTTTGTACGCTCTATGGCTACCTACAATACCGAAACCGTTCTATCGATTCACCACTGGAACGAGACCCTTTTTAGTTTTACTACTACTCGCAATCAAGGCCTTCGCTTTCGCAATGGCCATTTTTTAATGATTGGCCTGGAAGTCGACGGCAGGCCGTTGGCGCGTGCATACAGTGTTGCCAGTCCAAACTACGCTGAGCATCTTGAGTTTTTAAGCATTAAGGTGCCTGATGGTCCCTTAACCTCGCGTCTGCAGCACATCAAGGTTGGCGATCCTATTTTGGTGAGTGAAAAATCGGTTGGCACCCTCGTGATTGATGACCTTAATCCCGGGAAACACCTCTACCTTTTTAGTACCGGCACCGGCTTAGCTCCCTTTATGAGCATCATTCGTGACCCGGATACCTATGAGCGCTTTGAGAAAGTGGTGCTCATTCATGGAGTGCGCCTGGTGAATGAGTTGGCCTACGGCGAATACATCAAGAATGAGCTCACCCAAGATGAGTACATTGGCGAGCTCGTACAAAACCAGTTAATTTATTACCCCACAGTCACCCGCGAAGCATTTAAGCAAACCGGACGCCTAACTACTGCCATTGAGTCGGGTCAGCTCTTCAAAGACATTGGCTTGCCGCCCCTAGATCCCAAAACGGATCGCGGCATGATTTGCGGCAGCCCCGCCATGCTTAAAGAGACCTGCGCCATGCTCGATGCCAGAGGCTTTGTGGTGTCCCCAAGCCTTGGGCAGCTAGGTGACTATGTCTTTGAGCGTGCTTTTGTAGAGAAGTAGGCTGGCAGCGGCGCGCCTCAGCCTGCGGGTTTCGATAAAGAGGCTTGATTGCGATAGAAAATAAGGCAATTAGGGGATTACTCGTATTGCATCTCCCTCATACGCTTGCTAACGTGAACTCATCTTTTAAATGTTCTAACTGGAGCCATAAGATGGGTAATAATTTAAAGCAACTATTTTTAAAACCAGCGTTGCTATCGGCAGGTGCGTTGATTACACTTTTGGGTGTTGGTGTTTCACACGCTCAAACCTATCCCAATAAAGCAGTTACATTAGTGGCACCTTATGCTGCTGGCGGTGACAGCGATTTTTCTGGTAGAAATCTTTCGGCCGTTGCTACTAAGCTTATTGGGCAGCCAGTAGTCGTCACGAATATTCCGGGTGCTTCAGGCACGATTGGTTCGCAACGGGTAAGAACTGCAGCTCCAGATGGATATACTTTATTAGTATCGCGTGGAGGCTCTCAGGCGATCACTCCAGCGCTGGATAGCAGTACACCCTACAAGTGGAACGACTTTACATTCATCTCATTATTGGATTTCAATCCGGTAGTTTGCATTGTAAAAAACGATTCACCATACAAAACATTTCCTGATCTTATCAATGGAATTAGAGCAAATCCGGGTAAATTGAATTACGCAAGTGCTGGAGCAGGAACCACCCAGCACTTAGCGGTAGAGGTTGTATTGAGTCAGCTTAACTTGCCATCTACAGCCGCTATGATGATTCCATACAAAGGCGGCGGCGAAGCTACAACTGCATTACTGGGTGGGCAAGTACAGTTTATCTGCAATAACCTAACCACTCTAGTTGGTCAGATTAAGGGTGGTACCGTGCGTGCACTAGTCACCTCCACAGCAAGTCGTCTAAAAGACTTCCCGGATGTGCCTACTGCACGTGAAATGGGCGTTTCTAATCTGGAACAAGTTATGGGGTGGAGTGGGCTTTATGGGCCACCTGGATTGCCTGCTGAAGTTGTTGCTAAATGGCAGGCCGTACTAAAAGAAGTTGCAGCTGATCCAGCCTGGATACGGGGCAACGATACCGTTGGCGCTATTCCAGCGATACGCTCGCCTAAAGATACCGAGAGCTTTGCTAAAGAGCAGTTTGATCTTTACAGCAAGCTTGGTAGTCAGCTAAATCTGAAAAAGTAATTTAATGCTCGGCATAAATCGGCCCATCAGGGCTATTTATGCCGAGATTAAAACCCAAGCCATCTAAGTCTCATTACAAAGTCTCACGCCGAATTTATGTAAGGCATTTCAATTTTTTATTTCTATGCTCAACAACATCAATAGAGAAATTAAAATACCTGACGATTTTCCGATGCAAGTTAGCGGCTCCAGCACTTGGACCGGAGCTGAAATGGAACGTGATCAATCTTGGAAAATAGAGTGGTCTCAAAATCAACTCGCTGAATTAAATAATGCAGCACTCCATTTTCTAAGCTTGGAAAAGCCATTAGAGCAAATTACGAAAGATGATTTTCCGCTACCAACCATTGGTACTTTAATAAACAATATCTCAAAAGAACTCTTAGATGGACGTGGTTTTGTACTCCTGAGGGGAATCCCGGTTCAAGAGCTTGGTATCAAACTAGCTTCTGTTATTTATCTTGGGCTGGGTTGTCATTTAGGTAGCTTGAGAAGCAACAACGCAAAGGGGCACTTATTGGGCCATGTTCGAGATCAGGGCGCCGACATTGCTGACAGTAAAACCCGGTTTTATCAGACCAATAAAAAATTAGAATTTCATACTGACTCCGCCGATTTCGTAGCGCTGTTGTGTCTGCAAAAGGCCAAGCAGGGTGGCGAATCGTATTTAGCCAGCTCCATGAGTGCATACAATGAAATTGCTCGAAGACGGCCAGATTTACTAGAGGCGCTTTTTATGCCTTATCCCACAGATCGCCGTGGTGAGGTGCCTGCAGGCCTGAACCCTTGGTTTGATATGCCCATTTTTAGTTGGTATCAGGGCGAATTATCGTGTGTATATATTCGGCCCTATATTGAATCTGCTCAAACTAATTTTCCAGAGGCCCCGCGGCTTACCCAAAAACAAATTGATGTAATGAATTTGTTGGATGAAATTATTGCAGAAGGTAAATTGATTCTGCCGATGAGTTTTGAGCCCGGTGATATTCAGATTATTCATAACCACCAGATTTTTCATTCGCGCAGTGATTTTGAAAATTGGCCTGAACCGGAGCGTCAGCGTCATTTATTAAGGCTATGGATAGCACCGCTTGATGGGAAACCGCTGCCCGACTATTTTGCTGCTAGATGGGGTTCCGTAGAGCCGGGCAATCGGGGCGGCATTATTGTTCCCGGCACTAAACTGACCGTGGAACTTTCAGCAAACTAATACAAGTAATAATAAAAAGGGCCTCGATTTTTTCGAAGCCCCTTTGACTTAAGCTTGCCTTTATTGCTCTACTTTTGCAATCTTCACAATATCGCCAAACTTCTTCCGTTCACTATTCACAAACGCCTGAAATTCAGCAGTACTCATGCCGCTGGGCTGGGCACCTTGCTTTTCGAGTGTTGCCTTGACATCTGGCATGCTTAAAACGGCCTGAATGTCTTTCTGAATGCGCTGGACAATAAGGTCTGGCGTTCCGCTTGGTACAAAAGCGCCAAACCACTGCGTTAGATCAAAATTTGAAAGTCCAGGGGTCTTAGCAAGCGGAGGGATTTCAGGGGCTGCAGGGGAGGCCGTTTTAGATGAAAGGCCTAATGCCCTTAATTTCCAAGATTGAATATGGGGTAGCGCAGTCGGTAGCCCAGCAAAACCAATGTCAACATGGCCAGCCAGTAAATCCGATACTGCCGGTGCAACCCCTTTGTACGGAATATGAACGAGCTTAATATCGGCCTGTTGCTCCAGCATTACGGCGGCTAAATGTTGCGCCGATCCGGGGCCGGAAGATGCGTAGCTCACCTTATTGGGATTCTTTTTTGCATAAGCAATCAACTCTGCGGCATTTGTATAGGGCTTCGAGGTATTCGATACCAATACAAATGGCAAACGAACAACGAGAGTAACTGGCTTTAAATCAATATCTGGGTTGTAAGGCATCTTTTGCATAAAGTGCTGGTTAATAACAACCTCTGGAGTTGCCGACATCAGAATTGTTAAACCATCTGCAGGTGATTGCGCCACATAAGCCGCCCCAATAGTGCCGCTACCACCCGCTTTATTTTCCACAACAACGGGTTGTTTCCAGCGCTCAGATAATTTTTGGCCAACCAGTCGTGCAACAGGGTCAATACCGCCTCCGGCGGGATAGCCCACAATAATTTTGACTTGTTTGTCTGGCCACGATTGGGCAGACGCAAAACTAATGCTGCTAAGTAATAGGAGTCCAGCGATAAAAGGCGAAAGATATTTCATAAAGATCCCAAAAATGTTCATATTTAAATTACATAACCACTAAAAGTAATGTTTTACTTGTAAATCAATCAGTCGATTAATTTCTGGAGAGATACCAAGGCCGGGTTCATTGCTGAGCAAAACTTTTCCATCGCTTATGGCAGGATAGGGCATTGCCATTACTTCGCGTAAGGGATTCGGATTGGAATCGACCTCAACAAACCCAGCATGACCAACTGCGGCTTTTAAATGCATGGAGGCAACTAAGCCAATTCCTCCTCCGAGCCAATGTGGGCAAAACAGTTGATTGCTGGAACAAATCGCCTTGGCGATGGGTAGGCACCCACTAAATCCACCCCATTTGCCTATGTCTGGCTGTATTACACGAAATGCATTGCTCTGTATTGCTTCATAAAACTGAGTTTCGCCACGCATATTTTCGCCTGCAGCAAGGGGTACTGAGGATTGGGAGGCAAGCTTTTTCCACGCGTTAATAGGCTGGTCTGCGGCAATCGGCTCCTCTACCCAGAATGGATTAAGCGGGGCCAAATCTTCGATGTGACGCGCTGCAGAATCGAGGTTCCAAGCTTGATTTGCATCAACCATAATTTTGGTATCAGGCCCAAGTAGATTTCGAAGGGACTTTAGGTTGGAGAAGTCACGGTCTTGACCAAAACCCACTTTGAGCTTAAAGGCCCGAAATCCTTCCGCCCATTTTTCTGACGCGATCTCTTCGGGGTTGGTAGGACTAATTCCAGAGGCATAGGTTTCAATCAGCGGCGTGCCGCCAAATAATTCCCACAACGGTTTCCCAATCTTTCTTCCAAGTAGATCCCACAAGGCAATATCAGTACCGGCAATTGCTTGCGCGATCGTGCCCGGTTCGCCGCATTGAATTCCCAAAACATGCAATCGTTTAGTAAGCTCTTGAAATGCTTCAACTGGCGAAGCCCATATTTTTTCTAGCAATATAGGCGTAATTACCGAGTCAAAGAGGCGGGCGCGGTGCTCAGCACCAACGCTGGGGAAGTTGCACCAAATTTCTCCCCAACCAACACAGCCTTCATGATCTTCAAGGCGTATGGCAACCGCTGGTCGATCATGCATTACCCCAAATGAAGTCTGTACTGGCTTATTTATAGGCGCTCGGTAAACAAACGATTCTGCTTTTTTAATTTGAATTGGCAGATGAACAATGCTTGATGGCATAGCTTAAAAACCAGTAAAGGGATGAGACTGGGTGATTGAAGTCAAAGGATGCGCGCAATATTGCTTAATACAATCTGTGCTATCTGAATTAAAACCAGCAAGATGAGCGGTGATAAATCCAGTGGCCCCAAGCTTGGCATGATGCGTTTAATGGGGGCGAGCAGTGGATTAAGTATCTCAGCCAGCATGTATTGCGTTGGCGATCCACGGCCAACCCACGATAAGACTACGTTGGCGATGATGAAGACAACTAATATTGATAAAACAAGGCCGATGAGCTCTAAAACGGAGCCGATGAGCAGGCTAAGAATGGGTGGAATACTGCCCAGCAAAAGCCCGAGCAAGAGTAGTTTGGCAAGCACAATTAAATAAGCCCCTAAGATACAGGCGCTATCAATGCGACCTATGCTCGGAACCAATTTGCGCAGGGGCATAACCAGCCAGTTTGTCAATGGCATTAGATAAAGACCAATCGGATTGCCTGAGTGTGGTGATAAATTGAATTTAAGGTATTGCAGATAGCAACGTAATAGGCAGGCGCCGCCAATGACCGTGATGGCGATTTCAGAAAGTAAGTTGGCAATCTCTAGCAGCATCATGCATTCAATTCCGTTTTATTGGTCTTCTTCGCGGCGCAAATGGGGGAACAAAATTACGTCACGAATATTAGGTACATCGGTGAGCAGCATCACCAGCCGGTCGATGCCAATACCGCAGCCGCCGGTTGGAGGCATGCCGTACTCCAGTGCGCGGATAAAGTCGTGGTCAAAGTACATGGCTTCTTCATTGCCTGCTTCCTTTTGTTCTACTTGCTTCTGAAAGCGCCGCGCCTGATCTTCGGCGTCATTGAGCTCAGAAAAGCCATTGGCAATTTCACGGCCAGTGATGAAGAGCTCAAAACGTTCGGTAACGCCAGGGCGAGTATCGGATTCACGGGCGAGGGGGCTAACTTCAATCGGGTAGTCGATGATGTAAGTTGGCTCCCATAAATGGTGTTCAGCGACCAATTCAAATAAAGCCAGCTGCAAGGCGCCAATGCCCGCATTCTTAAGTGCCGGCGCATTAATGTCCTCACCCCCTTTTTTGAGTTCGCCACGGATGAATTCAGCGTCCTCCAGTTGGTCAGGGGTATAGCTCTTTTTGGAGTCAGGGCCATATTTTAGGATGGCCTCGGTAATGGTCAAACGTTGAAATGGCTTACTTAAATCCAGCGGACGGCCCTGGTGGGTGAGGGTTGCGGTACCTTGCGCATCAATTGCGGCGGCGCGAATCAAGCCCTCGGTAAAGTCCATCAACCATTTGTAGTCGGTATAGGCTGCATAAAACTCCATCATCGTAAATTCAGGGTTATGACGGGGACTAACCCCTTCGTTGCGGAAATTACGATTGATTTCAAAAACACGTTCAAAGCCGCCGACAACCAAACGCTTGAGGTAGAGCTCGGGCGCAATACGTAAAAACATCTGCATGTCGAGTGCATTGTGGTGAGTCGTAAATGGCTTTGCCGTTGCGCCTCCGGGAATGGGGTGGAGCATGGGGGTCTCAACTTCCATGAAGTCGGCCTCCAGCATGTGGCGGCGTAATGAAGCAATGGCTTTACTGCGGGAGACAAAGGTCGCACGGGTATCCGGACTAACGATCAGATCAACGTAACGCTGGCGGTACTTCGTCTCTAAATCAGAGAGGCCATGAAACTTATCGGGCAGGGGGCGCAGCGATTTACTGAGAAGTCGCAAGCTGCTGCACTCCACCGAAAGCTCACCCTTATTGGTTTTAAATAAATGGCCCTCGGCCGCAATAAAGTCGCCCATATCCCAGTGCTTGAATGCATTGTGAATATCGGCACCGCTGATCTCATCACTAATGTAAAACTGAATTTGCCCCGTACGATCTTGAATCGTTGCAAAACTGGCTTTGCCCATCACGCGTTTCAGAACCATGCGTCCAGCTACTTTGACCATCACCTTCTTGGCAGCCAATTCTTCTTTATTGAAGCCATCGTAATGTGCATGCAAATCGGCTGCATGGTGGGTGGGGACAAAGTCATTCGGAAAGGCAACGCCTTTGGCACGCAGCTGCGCTAACTTTTCACGGCGCTCGGAGATGATGTGGTTTTCATCTAGGGCTTCTGGCGCGTTGTCTGGAGTTTGGGTTTTATCGTTCATAGGGTTTGAGCTAATCAGAGTAATTAAACGCCTTGCTTCAGGCTGGCTTCAATAAAGGCATCGAGGTCACCATCCAATACTTTTTGGGTGTTGGAAATTTCGACGTTGGTGCGCAAATCTTTAATCCGGCTTTGATCTAAAACATACGATCGAATTTGATGGCCCCAACCCACATCGGTTTTATTGGCCTCTAACTTATCTTGCTCGACGCGGCGTTTTTGCATCTCGTGTTCATACAGGCGTGACTTCAGCATGGTCATAGCCTCAGCACGATTACGGTGTTGGCTCCGGTCATTTTGGCATTGCACCACAATGCCAGTCGGCAAGTGGGTTAAGCGAACAGCAGAATCGGTTTTATTGATGTGCTGACCACCAGCGCCCGAAGCGCGATAGGTATCGGTTCTAATGTCGGCTGGATTGACGTCGATCTCAATCGAATCATCGATTTCAGGGTAAACGTAGATGCTGGCGAAGGAGGTGTGGCGACCGCCTGATGAGTCAAATGGGGATTTACGTACTAACCGATGCACCCCAGTCTCGGAGCGGAGGTGGCCATAGGCATACTCTCCATCAATCTTGATAGTGGCACTCTTAATGCCAGCAACGTCACCATCGGATTCTTCCAAAATCTCGGTTTTGTAGCCTTTGCGTTCACAATACTTGAGGTACTGGCGAAATAGCATGCTCGCCCAATCGCAGGCCTCCGTTCCACCGGCACCCGCCTGAATGTCAATAAAGCAATTGCAAGGATCCATCTCATTGTGAAACATGCGACGAAACTCGAGGTCTGCAATGATTTTGCTGTAACCCTCGGTATCAAGCTCAATTGCACTTAAGGTCTCAAAATCACTTTCTTCTTTGGCCATCTCAAATAATTCGAGGGCGCCGGTGATATTCGTGTTGAGATTAGTAAGGGTGGAGACCACCCCGTCCAATAATTTTTTTTCTTTACCGAGTGCCTGGGCTCGCTTTTGGTCATCCCAAATCGTGGGATCTTCCAGTATGGAATTAACTTCCGTTAGGCGACGTGACTTGACGTCATAGTCAAAGATACCCCCGAAGTGCTTGCTCGCGTATGAGCAGATCGTGAAGGGTATTGGAGATAAGGTTTAGTTGTTCGGCTTCCATGCTACTGATTATAAAGTGAAGCGGCCTTTAGGCATCCGTCCCATTGGCTTCATCCAAGGCCTCAATCATGAGTTGCACCCGGGTTTGACCGCCGAACCGATCTGCAACCAAGCGGTAAGCTAAATGCGCCCGTGCTGGCAGGGTTTGGGTGTGGTTAAACCACACCCCACCCACCGGCTTGTCCCCTGGGGCACTACCGATAGGCCTCAGTTGCAGTCGCAGGTGTTTTTCTTTCATTAAGGATTGGCTAATCACTTCAAATTCACCATAAAAGACCGGCTGTGGGAAGCCTTGGCCCCACAGTTCCTCTGCCAACAGATCGCCTATCTCTGCAGTCAATTCATCGGGGCGTAGGCCGCCGTCGTGGACATGCTGCCTTGCTAACAGGGCATCATCGAGTAATTCATCGGCAACCGCCTGAAAGCAGGCGTCAAAGCGGGCAAAGTTGGCTTGATCAATCGTTAGACCGGCTGCCATGGCATGACCACCAAATTTGAGAATGAGGCCAGGCTCGCGCTTGGAAACTAAATCCAATGCATCCCGCAGATGAAAGCCGCTAATGGAGCGGCCCGATCCACGCAATTGCGACTGCGTATCTTCAGTATTGGCTGGGGCAAATACGATGGCTGGGCGATTGAAGCGCTCTTTGAGTCGAGAGGCAACGATACCCACTACGCCTTGATGCCAGTTGGCATTCCACAGGCATAGGGCAGAGCGGTCTGCCGCAAGACCATCCAATTGCTCCCCTGCTAAATGCCCTAATGCGGCCTCTTGCATGCCACCTTCGATTACCCGGCGCTCCCGATTAATTTGATCGAGTGCTTGGGCGATACGCAGTGCGACATCAACATCGTCTGCCAGTAGCAGCTGAATTCCCAAAGTCATATCGGCTAGGCGTCCAGCAGCATTGAGTCTGGGGCCAATTGCAAAACCCAAATCACCGGCTGTGGCTTTGCGAATATCGCGACCCGCAATGCTGAACAAGGCTGCAATGCCTGGCTGTCCAATGTTCTTTCGCATACGCCGTAGTCCATTGGCAACCAAAATGCGGTTGTTGTAGTCGAGCTGCGCAACATCGGCCACGGTTCCCAAGGCAACTAAGTCGAGCAAATTTTCAATTTTGGGTTGTGTATCTGCGGTGAAGGTGCCGCGTTGCCGGAGTTCGGCACGTAAGGCAATCAGCAAATAAAACACCACGCCAACGCCGGCCAATGCTTTGCTGGGAAAGCCGCAACCCGTTTGGTTGGGATTTACGATTGCCAACGCCTTGGGTATGCAGTCGCCTGGCAGGTGATGGTCTGTGATGATGACTTCCATGCCCAACTCGCGCGCACGCTCGACACCAGCATCGCTGGCAATGCCGTTATCTACCGTAATCAGAATTGCTGGCTTCGGCGTTTGTGTAGCAGCAAGATCCACCACTTCGGGTGTAAGGCCATACCCCATCGTAAAGCGATTGGGCACTAAAAAATGAATATTCGTATTCTGGCCACCGAGTAAGCGCAGGCCACGAACGGCAACAGCGCACGCAGTTGCGCCATCGCAGTCATAGTCTGCGACAACCAGCATCGGCCTCTTCTCTGCAAGGGCGTCTGCAAGCATGGAGGCGGTCGAAAGGCACTGGCTTAACTGCGCTGGCGAAATTAAATGCTTGAGCTCCAAGGCGAGTTGATCGGTATTGGATACGCCCCGAGCGGCATAGAGTCTAGCCAGTAATGGGTGCAGGCCATCTGCGCTGAGGGCGCTCGCCGCTTCTGCCGAATATTCGCGCTGCCGAAAGACGGAAGTCATCATGCTGCTTTGGGCTCCATTATTTCTTGCCAGCTTAGTAATGTGGGGGCGCGCCAAAAGGCCCACGACCCTTTTTTGACATCGCTTTTTTGAATTATGCGTTTACGCAACACGCCATGCGGAAAGTCAATCAACTCGAGTTCGTCGAGCGTTTCATCCAGCAAAGCAGATTGCAGCATCGGCCAAAGTGCTGCTGGATCCTTAAGCCAAGCAAACCCACCGATCAGGGCGTCGGCAGTGACTGTGCCACTACACGGAATAGTGAGGTGATGGGCGATACCTATTAAAACGGGATGGTCGGTGATGATGTAACTTGCTGCTCTAATTTCATTTGGGGCCTGTAAATCGCTAATAGAGCCGATGCCACTAATCCAGATCGAATTAATAGCAGGCTGACCATTGGCATGGCGTGCTTCGTTGATCGGGCTAATGTGCCACAGCATCTGAATCTCATTTTGTAATTTACGCCAAGCTCGTGCTGTACCCGCTTCTGCGGTATC
Source organism: Burkholderiaceae bacterium (assembly GCA_947461805.1). Classification (GTDB taxonomy): domain Bacteria; phylum Pseudomonadota; class Gammaproteobacteria; order Burkholderiales; family Burkholderiaceae; genus Polynucleobacter. The sequence continues at coordinate 1,962 of CANHMJ010000003.1, read as the reverse complement.
GCGCGGCAACCACCAATCAATATTGCGACCGTGTGCTTGGTCGACCGAGTGGGTTGCTAAGCTAGCAAATCGTGCTGGGGTAATGAACCAGTGGTGCGGATCAGCAGCAATAACGTCGGCTTTGAATTCATCGTGAAGCAGGGGCTTTGCCTCTGCGAGCAAGGCGGCCGACTCAGGGGCGGTGAGTGGAATGTGATCTGGGTGCATTAACACCAAATGGTCGCGGGTGGCGTGCAAGTGAATTGGCTGTATACAAGCGAACACAGTATTAGGATCAATAGTGCCGCCTTGTAGTCCAAGCAATTCAAATGGGGCTAGCGGTACCGCATCGCCGAGCAAGAATCGCTCGTGTGGCAAGCCCCGTGTGGGTGCGGTCTGCAAGGAATCAGCCGCAGCATCGTCGCCCGATAGAAGGAGGGTAAATCGTCTTTTTATTGTCATTCTTCTGATTTTAGGTGGCATTTACCCATTTCTCCAGCTAGGTCGTCACTATTCACTAAACTAAGGCTATGTTTAAAGTCCCCATCGAACTGGAAATTGGTCTGCGGTATACCCGTTCACGGCGCAGTAAAGCGGTAGGCAAGCGCGATGGCTTCCTGTCTTTTATCTCCGGGATATCGACTGCAGGCATTGCCCTTGGGGTTGCAGCCCTCATCGTCGTGCTGTCTGTGATGAATGGCTTCCAGAAAGAAGTGCGCGATCGCATGCTCTCGGTACTCTCCCATATTGAAATTACAGCGCCGGATGGGTTGCCGGATTGGCAATCGCTCTCAGTCCGCATTGCGGGTCAGCCCCATGTGCTTGGCGTGGCACCCATGGTCAGCTCCCAAGGTTTACTGAGTCGGGGCGAGGGGATGCGCGGGGTTGCCGTGCGTGGCGTATCGCCAGCGGAAGAAGGTCGGGTCTCAGATTTACCCAAGCAATTTGTGGCAGGCGACATTGCGGATTTACGCCCAGGTAGTTTTGGCGTAGTGCTGGGCGCGCAGCTAGCCAATATGCTCGGTGTCCGTTTAGGCGATCGTGTCAACTTAATTGTTCCTGAGGGCGATTTGACGCCGGCCGGAGTAATGCCTCGAATGCGCGCTCTCAATGTAGTAGGCGTGGTCGACAGTGGCCACTATGAATACGACAGTTCTTTAGCTATTTTGCATTGGCAAGACGCCGCAGCCTTACTGCGCTTGCGGGATCCATCTGGTCTGCGCGTTAAGGTAGACGACATGCAACGCGCCCCCCAAATTGCCAATCAATTAGCTAGTCTTGTGCCCCAAGCTTTGTGGGTGACTGACTGGTCACGCTCCAATCGCAATTGGTTTGCAGCGGTGCAGACTGAAAAGAAAATGATGTTCATTATCTTGACGCTCATTATTGCGGTTGCTGCATTTAACCTAGTTTCGACCTTGGTGATGACCGTCAATGAAAAGCAGGCCGATATCGCCATTTTAAGGACCATGGGGGCAAGCCCGGGTTTAATCCAGCGGATCTTTTTAATACAGGGTCTCGCAATTGGCTTGCTGGGCTCGCTCGGCGGCGTTGGTCTGGGTTTGCTGGTGGCACTCAACATCGATGTGATTGTGCCCACCATTGAAGCGATCTTCCGCGTGCAATTTTTACCACGCGACATTTACTTTATAAGTCAGCTACCTTCCGACGTTCGTCTTAACGATGTCCTAACGGTAGGCTTGATGGCATTTGGCCTCTCTGTTTTAGCCACGCTCTACCCCAGCCGCCGCGCGGCAAAGGTGCAGCCTGCGGAGGCATTGCGTTATGAGTGATCTTGCATTGGTGCTGAGCGCGCGCGGCCTTGCCAAGACCTATGGCAAAGGTACTACTGCAGTCGAAGTACTGAAGGCGATTGATTTGGACGTGGCGCAGTCGGAGAAAGTGGCGATTGTGGGTTCATCTGGTTCGGGCAAAAGTACCTTGCTGCATTTGTTAGGCGGTTTAGATGTGCCGAGCGCAGGC
>CANHMJ010000002.1 GCA_947461805.1 Burkholderiaceae bacterium | reverse complement strand
CGATGACATCCGCCTATTAGGAAAAATTCTAGGCGACATCATTCGCGAGCAAGAGGGCGAGCCTGTCTATGTTTTGGTAGAGCAAGTCAGAAAACTATCCGTAGCCTTTCATCGGGATGCAAATCAAAAGGCTAATAAAGAGCTAGGGAAGCTACTTCAAGGCCTTACTAGCGAAAGCGCTGTAAAAGTACTGCGTGCTTTTACTTACTTTAGTCATTTAGCTAATTTGGCTGAAGATAGGCATGACATTCGTCTTCGTATAGCGTATGAGCGCGTTGGTAGCCATCAAGACGGCAGTATTTCTATGGCCATGAAAAAACTGCATGCTGCAGGCGTAACAAATAAGCTGATCTCCAAGACGCTGGAAGAAAGTTTGATCTCCCCGGTGCTTACAGCCCATCCTACTGAAGTGCAAAGAACAAGTATTTTGGAGGCTGAGCGTGATATCGCCAATCACTTGACTGTACGAGATCAGATTAAAGAATCATCTAGAGCAAACAACCCTAAAAAAGATGCCTTACTCAATAAAGAGCTTAAGGCAAATGAAGAGCAAATTCGTACACGAGTACTTCAGCTCTGGCATACGCGTTTACTGCGGTTTACTAAGCTCACGGTTGCTGACGAGATTGAGAATGCTCTCACCTATTATGAGACCACTTTTTTAAGAGAAATTCCCAAAATTTATGCTCAATTGGAAGACTCCCTTGCCGGAAATCCCGTGGCTAGCTTTCTGAAGATGGGTCAGTGGATTGGCGGTGATCGTGATGGCAACCCCAATGTCAGCGCCAAGACACTGGAGTACGCAGTGTCTAGACAGGCTGAAATGGTATTGCGCCACTATTTAACTGAAGTGCATTACTTGGGTAGAGAACTATCCGTATCCGCCCTGCTCCTAAAATTCCCAAAAAAGATGCAAGGGCTAGCAGCAAGCTCCCCAGATATCAACGAGCATCGTCAGGATGAGCCCTATCGCAGGGCACTCACCGGCATGTATTCTCGGCTGGCAGCTACCTTAAAGACGTTAACTGGATCAGATGCCGCCCGTCATGCTGTGGCGCCGCAAAACCCCTACAGCAGTTCACACGATTTTTTATCCGATCTCAAGACAATCGAATCTTCACTCATTTCTCAGGGTGCAAAGCCGCTAGCAGATCGACGTTTACGTGGCTTAATTAGAGCAGTTGAAGTCTTTGGTTTTCATCTAGCTACAGTGGATTTGCGTCAAAGCTCAGATATGCATGAATCTGTTTTGGCTGAACTTCTTAAAGTGGCATCCATTCAAGCGGATTATTCGAGTCTTTCAGAAGAGCAAAGACGCGAGCTTTTGCTATCTCTCTTAAAAGACCCAAGACCACTGCGTGTGGTTGGCCATCAATACTCTGAGTTTGCACTTTCTGAAATCGCTATTTTTGAAATGGCCAAAAAAACGCGCCAGCTCTTTGGTAATGACACTATTCGCCACTACATCATCAGTCACACTGAGACTGTGAGTGATCTATTAGAGGTTCTGCTGCTGCAAAAAGAAGTGGGCTTAATGCATGAAACTTTAGGTAAGAAGTCCTCGGCTGACCTCATTGTTGTTCCATTATTCGAAACCATTGAAGATTTGCGCAATGCCGCCCCGATCATGCACGATTTCTATGCCTTGCCAGGTATTTTGGATTTAGTAAAGCGCTCTGGTGCCGAGCAAGACATTATGTTGGGCTACTCTGACTCTAATAAGGATGGCGGGATTGTCACCAGCAATTGGGAGTTGTATTGTGCGGAGCTTGCCTTAGTTAAGGTATTCGAACCGTTGGAGGAAAAGCATGGCGTAAAACTGCGCTTATTCCATGGCAGAGGCGGTACCGTTGGTCGTGGCGGCGGCCCAAGTTACGAGGCAATTCTCGCTCAACCTCCGGGCACCGTTCGTGGTCAAATTCGGTTAACCGAGCAGGGCGAAGTGATTGGGTCAAAGTACGCCAACCCCGAGATTGGTAGACGAAATTTAGAAACCTTAGTAGCTGCCACGCTAGAGGCCACTTTACTAAAGCCAACCAAGCCAGCCAGTAAGGCGTTCTTAGAAGCCGCAGCGAAAATCTCGCAAGACAGTATGGATGCTTACCGAGCCCTTGTATATGAGACTCCAGAATTTGCAGAATATTTCTTTGATGCAACACCGATTCGAGAGATTGCAAAGCTCAATATTGGTTCTAGACCAGCGAGTCGTAAGGCCAGTCAGAAAATCGAAGATTTAAGGGCGATTCCCTGGGGATTTAGCTGGGGTCAATGCCGTTTGACCCTTCCGGGTTGGTTTGGCTTTGGTTCTGCGGTTGACGAGTTCTTAAATCACCCGAAGGCTGCAGATAAGAAAGCGGCACTCGCTCTTTTGCAAAAGATGTATACGGATTGGCCATTTTTTAGGACCTTGTTATCGAATATGGATATGGCTCTAGCCAAGAGTGATTTAGCATTGGCCTCTCGTTATAGCGAACTAGTCCCTGATGTGAAGCTACGCAAGAAAATATTTACTGCTATCGAAGCTGAGTGGAATAAAACAGTAGATGCCTTAAACTTAGTTACTGGAGAAAAAGTACGTCTCGCCAATAATCCATCCCTAGCAAGATCGATACGGACCCGCTTTCCTTATATCGACCCACTGCATCATTTACAGATCGAGTTAGCAAGACGCTACCGAGCAGGCAAGCATGATGATAGGGTACAGAGGGGTATTCATATTGCTATTAATGGAATTGCGGCTGGGCTTAGAAATACTGGTTAGATTGCCTTAAATTCTGAATATTGCAATGTCGGTCAACCCGACAAATTAGACATCTGACCATCGAGCTACCTGCCAATGCCAAGTCGGATCTACGACATTCCATCGAATAGTATTGTTCTGGGCATCTATGCCGCACCTGATTTCAACATCTGAAAGTCATTGTTTCTGCTGTTGTTCCAACTCATTTTTGTAGCTTCTAAGGCGCTAGCTGTGGTCAATAGTAGAATCAAGTTACCTTGCTTCACCCCTGCTTGATCACACCACTACTTAACACTCACTATGTCCTCATTAGCTAATATCGTCATTCTGGGCGATTACGAACGTGCTTTGCGTCGTTTCTCCAACTGGGAAGCCCTGGACCAACGCGCCAAGATCACCATTCACCATGAGCCTCTTCAGGGTGAAGCTCTGTATGAAGCCGTGAAGGATGCCGATGTCATCGTCATCGTGCGCGATCGTGCTCCCTTTAATGCAGTGCTGATTGAGCGCCTCCCCAAACTGAAAATGCTGATGTTTACGGGCGAGCGCAACGGCACGCTCGATGCAGCAGCACTGAACGCGCGCAACATTCCGATTGCATGCACCTATGGCGGGCCCTCTAAAGAAACGACTGCGGAACTCACCTGGACATTAATCCTCGGAGCCGCAAAGCGTTTAGTGGAACAACGCGCTTTACTTGCTAGCGGCGGTTGGCGCGATTCCCATTCGGTTTTACCGATGCTCTCGGGGCAACGCCTAGGCATCATGGGTTTAGGCGCGATTGGTAGCCGGGTTGCTCGGGTTGGTCAGGCTTTCGGTATGGAAGTCGTTTGCTGGAGCCCCAAAATGACACCGGAACGCGCTGCTGCTGAAAACGCGAAGTCGGTTAGCCTGGATGAACTATTAAGCACCTCAAAAGTAGTGAGCTTGCATTTGGTAGCTGGTCCAGGCACTAAAGGCATCCTCGGCGCCGATCAGCTGGCACTCATGCGCCCCGATTCCATTTTGGTCAATACGTCCCGTTCGGCTTTAATTTCGATGCCCGACTTAGCAAGCGCATTGAATAAGGGCAGTCCTGGGCAAGCGGCGATTGATGTGTTCGATGTGGAACCGCTTCCAAAAGACGATCCACTGCGCAACACCCCCAACCTACTGGTAACTCCCCACTTGGGCTTTATCGCTGAACCCATTTTTGCTGCATTTGCTAAAGGCATTACTGAAACCCTAGAAGCCTGGCTTGATCAAAAACCACTGCCCATGCCGTATAAGCCCTAAGCATTACAAAATAATCAGTTCAAACTTTAGATCGTGACTGGACGCATCAAGAAAAAACAAATTCAGGCTGAACGCAGTCAATTCATAGCACTACAGCCTGAAGACGTGATTTGCCGGCTGTGCGATAGAACAATACCCCCTTTACAACGCGACGAACACCACCTGATTCCAAAGTCCCATGGCGGGCGTCAAACTGTCGTGTTACACCGCATTTGCCACCGACAGATTCATGCGGTTTTTACAGAAACCGAGTTAGCCCGCCAATATAACTCGATTGAACACCTAAAACAGCAAGAAGAGATGGCGGGCTTTATCGCGTGGGTTCGTCTAAAGCCAGATGATTTTTTTGAGCGCACACGCAAAAGCCGGCGCTTAAAAACGGCTTAACGCAATTACTGGATTCGTGATTTATGATGGGCATCTATTCAATCAGGGTGTCCAATCGTTTTGTCAGTTAATCGCTATCTTCTTCGCGCCTGGATCAACGTCAGCTTATGCCTTGGGCTGGCATTGAGCTACTCTGCTATAGCGCAGCCCACAGAACCGAATGTAACGGTTGGCTCAAAGCGGTTTACCGAGAGTTATGTACTGGGCGAGATCATCAATCTATCCTTGCGCGATGCCGGGGTTCAATCCACTCATCGCCAGGGTCTTGGTAATACTGCAATCGTCCTGAAAGCCCTCACCACCGGGCAAATTGATATTTATCCTGAATACACGGGCACTATTGTGCGCGAGATACTGAAGCGGCCAGAAACTCAGGTTTCGCTTGCTGAGCTCAATGCCATGCTAGCGCCCATGGGCCTTAAGGTTGCGATACCCCTCGGCTTTAATAATTCCTACGCCTTGGCCATGAAGGCGGATCGCGCCAATGCTTTGGGTCTCAAAAAAATCAGTGACATTACAAGATTGACGCCGGAGCAACAATCGAAACTGCGCATTGCCCTGTCCCCTGAGTTTAAGACGCGCATGGATGGATGGCCTGCCCTAGTCAAAGGCTATAACCTGACGATTGGGCCCCAACGGGTTTTGGAGCATGGTTTAGCGTATGGCGCTCTAGCCCGTGGTGATGTTGATATTGTCGATGCGTACACGACGGACGCGGCAATTGAGAAACAAAACTTAGTCTTGCTCGAAGATGATCGGCAGGCATTTCCGCGTTACGACGCAGTACTATTAATGCGCGCGGATTTTAATGAAAAGCCCCTGCAAAACTTAAGCAACCGATTAAACGAAGCCACAATGGCAAAACTCAACGGACAAGCCGAAGCAGGTACTAATTTTGAACAGGTGGCGAGAACGTTTTTGAACTCTGCGTCCGTTCAAGCCAATAATGCATCGACTTCCTCTCGTTTTTTTAAACTCCTCTTTGCGCCTGATTTTTTTACTGCACTGCGCGACCATGTTTTGTTAGTCGCCATCTCCTCGGCATTTGCCCTTATGGTTGGCATTCCCTTGGGTATTCTGGCGCAGCGCCGCCCTCGTTTTGCAGTATGGATATTGGGCGCAGCTGGAATCTTGCAGACCATTCCGTCACTGGCTCTGCTTACCATCCTGATAGCCGCCTTAGATCAAATTGGCGCTGTCCCCGCTGTCATCGCCCTCTTTCTGTATGGCCTGCTACCGATTGTGAATGCAACCCACATTGGCCTCATGGAAGTACCTGCCAATTTAAAAGAAGCGGCCCTCGCCCTAGGTTGCAACAACAGGCAACTGCTTTTATCCATCGAGCTTCCCTCCGCAAGATCGATCATCATGACTGGCCTGGCATCCGCTACCGTCATTGGCGTTGGCACATGCACCCTGGCAGCACTCGTCGGCGCTGGCGGCTTTGGTGATCGCATCGTGGCTGGGCTTGCAGTCAATGACCATACCCTGATGCTTGCGGGAGCAATTCCGGCAGCTATTTTGGCTTTGTTAGCGCAAGCCTTGCTAACGGCTAAACTAAAGACTAAGAACGCTTAATAAAGGCCGAACATCAAACCCCTTATTGAAATCGTGACCCCCGCACCACTGGGGAGCCTTCATGGAAACCGGATGACTGCCCTGCGCTGGCAAGGGTTTTTGGAGGAGCTTGGCTATTCGGTCGAGGTAACCGAGTCGTGGTCTGGAGGTGATGCCAGTTTATTAATCGCACTGCATGCGTATCGCAGCTACCAATCGATTGTGGATTTTAAGAAACAATACCCCATCAAACCCCTTGTTTTGATTTTGACCGGGACTGATATTTATCGAGACATAGCAAATCACAGTGAAGTGATGGAGTCGATGGAGATGGCAGATCAGCTCATTGTCTTGCAGTCAGCCGCAGTCGATTCGGTACCCGCTCGCCTTCGAGATAAAGTCCAAGTTATCTATCAATCGGTTGAGGTTGATACAGCAGATTTGCTTACGAAAGACGATTTTGTAGTGAGTATTATTGGGCACCTGAGGGAAGAGAAGGATCCCTTTTGTGTGGTGCGGAGCCTCCCATTCTTGCCATCCGATTCTAAAATTACGGTAAAGCATTTAGGTCAGGCAATGAATTCCCAAATGAAAGACCAAGCCACAAACTTTAATGCAACAGTCGATCGCTACGAGTGGCTTGGTGAGATAAGTCATGCAGATGCCTTGAAGATACTTGCTCAAAGTCGCCTGATGGTCATTTCCAGCCGCATGGAAGGTGGCGCTCACGTCGTCTCCGAGGCGATTGCACTCGGTATTCCAGTGATCGCATCCGACATTCCAGGCAATCGCGGCTTGCTGGGTGAAGACTACCCTGGGTACCACCCAGTGGCCGATGAGCATGCACTGGCTACGCTTTTATATCGCGCAGAAAACACACCCGCCTTTTATGCTTCACTGCAAAAGTGTATTAATTTACGCAGAGAGCTAATTACACCAGCGCGTGAAAAACAATCTATAAAAGAGTTAGTGGGCAGTCTAATTGCGCATTAACTGCGCATTAACTATGTAGTAATTGAATTAGCTTTAGTTCAGTTCTTCGCATTGGCAAAGCACACTAAAAAGTGTTGCTTGGGATCCGTCCACGTGTGGATAGGATCAAACCCTGCACGGAGGAGTTTTTCTGTAAAGTCGTCTTGCGTGTATTTATAGCTATTTTCGGTATGGATCAAATCACCGACCTTGAACTGAATCACATGCTCTTTAGTACCATCACTGGGGAGAATCACCTCTAGATCCGCTCGCGCACGCAGGTGCATCTCAATGCGGGACAGGGATTCATTAAAAAAGGCGACGTGTTCCCAATTCGGCAGATGAAAGTTACTGCCCATGATTCGATTGACGTTTAACAGAATATTTAAATTAAATGCTGCGGTAACCCCCAAAGGGTCGTTATACGCAAGATGCAAGGTTTCACGATCCTTGACTAAGTCAACGCCGATTAAGAGGCCGCCATTGCCATGGCATTCCTGCGCGATATTCGTAAAAAAATGGTCTGCTTTTTCAGGATCGTAGTTTCCAATCGAGGATCCTGGAAAGAAAAAGATCTTATGGCGTTCTGCAATATCCGGAAATGCCATAGGCAAGCTTAAGTCAATCGCTTCTGCGCGCATGGCAATCTGTGGAAACTGTTTTTGCAGATCAGCAACGGCCGCTTCCAAATATTCTTTTGAGATATCCAATGCTCGGTACTGCTTTGGTTTAATGCTATTGAAAAGCTGGCTTGCCTTAGCGCAATTGCCCGCTCCAAGGTCGAGCAATACGTCGCAGTAGCCTACGGCCTTGGCAATAGCAGCGCGATGGGCATCCATGATCCACTGCTCTGTTCGCGTTGGGTAATACTCCTCGAGCAATGTAATGACATCAAAGAGATGCGAGCCGATCTCATCGTAGAAAAACTTGGGGGATATAAACGGCACATCCGCAGTTAGGCTCAGATGCAATTCTTCAAGCAAGGTCTGTTTCACTGTATGGCCTTCCTATACAACGGATAGTCCGGTCCCCGCAGCAAAATGACCTATTTTCTTTGCACTAGCAAAGCCGCCTAAATTGAGAATCGAGAGGACTTCAGCTTCTTGTTCTGGCGCGCACGAAATGAGCAGGCCGCCACTCGTCTGAGGATCGGTCAAGAGGTTTTGTTGCCATATCGCTAAATTACTCGCGAGGGTTACTTCACCGCCATAGCCAGCCCAATTGCGCGTAGAGGCGCCGGTATAGATATCAGCCTTGGCATGTTCAACTGCTTCCTGAATCACCGGAATAGCATCCCAGTAGACCTGCGCCATTAACTTTGATCCCCTGGCCATCTCTAAAAGATGTCCTGCCAAGCCAAAACCGGTGACATCCGTTAGAGCATGGACTCCTTCTAGCTGCGCGAGGGCAACACCAGGCTTATTTAATTTGGTCGTCAGCGCAATCATCTCTTGATAGCCTGCCGCTGAAAGCAGCTCTTTTTTCAGAGCGGCAGAGAGTATGCCTACCCCTAATGGCTTACTTAAAATGATACTGTCGCCTGCCCGGGCGCCACTATTGAGCTTGAGTTTTTTGGGGTCGACGATACCAATCGCTACTAAGCCATAAATGGGCTCGACCGTATCGATCGAGTGGCCACCAGCGATCATGATGCCAGCGTCATTGCAAACGGATTCACCGCCTGCCGTTACCTGTTGAATTACCTCTAAGGGTAAAACTGCAATCGGCATACCTAATAGAGCGAGTGCAAAAAGAGGCTGCGCACCCATGGCATAGATATCCGAAATGGCATTGGTTGCGGCGATCCGGCCAAACTCAAAGGGATCATCCACGATGGGCATAAAGAAATCCGTTGTGGCCACAATCGCTTGGTGCTCATTAATTTGATAGACCGCGGCATCTTCATTATTGTCAGAACCGGCCAGCAGCGCGGCCGGTAAATTGCGGATGGGTGAGGCTTTCAGAATATCGCTCAGGATGCCCGGAGCAATCTTGCAGCCGCAGCCTCCACCATGCGATAAAGAAGTCAGGCGGCCATTATAGGAAGTAGTCATAAAGAATTGATCAAGTATTGAAAGGATAGCAAATGCCAGAACTAGGTAAGCTTACTCAATTTAGAGTAAACACGTGCGAAAGCCGCAAAAATGGTCTTGGCGATGCAGGGCGTAAAAATTACGAAAGCTACTACGTCTCAAGCGCTCCGGGGTATACATACTCCACCCCTTTAAGACCTGATGGTTCCCATCAAACCACGGCTGGGAGTAATCGGCATAGGGGTCACTGCTAAATCCAGGAAAGGGTGCAAACGGGCTGCTCGTCCATTCCCATAACTGGGACGGTTGCCAATCGTGCTGTTTTTGAGCCATTAATACGCTGAGCTCATGCTCATTAGGAAGGCGCAATTGACGCCACTCACAATACCGTTTGGCATCACTATAGGAAATGTGCCGTACTGGTTCAAGCTCAGAAAAACCCTGCCACGCATCAAAATAGCGCTGGTACCACACCCCCCTTTCCTTTTTCCAATGCATTGGGGCTGTGACTGGGTTCAAATCGGCTTGATTTGCTGGTGATTCAATGAATTCCAAATAGTCGGCATTGCTCACGGCCCGCTCCGCAATAGTAAAAGCGGATAACGTTATCGAATGCGACCACTTTTCATTATCAAAAATGAAACCACTCTTGGATTCAGAGCCAACCATTACTTTCGTTTCTGGAAAATGAATGGTTGCGGACGCTGGATTAGTAGCTAACTTAGGTAGAGAAAATGGTTCGAATGGTGACGGATAGCCTAAGGTTTGCCACATATACGCAAAAGCCTCATTGTGCATATCCTGATGAAAAATGGCTAACTGAATAAAGTAGGCCTTCTCTGCATCAATGGGCTTTACTAGGAGCTCGCGCGTCTTTTGCATAACGCGTGCGTTGTAATCAAGCAGTACATCCAGCGGTGGAATAGGAATTGTCCATCGATCCCGATGCGCAATTTCAGAAGAATTAAATAGATAATCGGCGTCATGCAATAGGGATGGGCTAGATACCTGCCCACCGCGATGCACCCAAAACTCATGAAACCACGTGAGGTGACCAAACTCCCAATGCGGGGGATTTAAAATGGCATCGATCGCAACTACTTCATCGCCCGGCCTCATGTTTTCCAGAATGCTGCGTGTCAGGCTATTCGTACTGAGCAGCCAGCCATCCAAAAGCGCAGAACTAGGATGGGGCTCATACAGGAGGTGATCGGCTAATGGGGTATGGGGCATGGGGTATAAATTTGCGATTCTGGCGCCTTATCAATACACGCCTCAAGATTATATTCGGAGGGCTTCGTGCTTAAACTAGCGTGACATCAGACGTCGAGCAGTGTAAGACAAGGTATCGACCAGAACAACAAGTAATATCATGGCGATCAAGATACTACTGGTCTCTTGCATTTGAAATAGACCCATATGAAACGCTAGCATTTGCCCCAAGCCACCTCCGCCCACCACGCCCAAAATAGCAGCTGCACGAATATTATTCTCCCAGCGATACAGGGAATAGGACATGAGTTGCGGAATGATCGTGGGTAAGGTGGCGTATAAAAATACTTGACTCTCTGAAGCGCCCTGCACACGCAGAGCTTGCGCTGCTGCTTGCGGTGCATTCTCGATCGACTCCGAAAACAAGCGCCCAAGAACACCCGTAGTGTGTAGCGCCAATGCGAGTGTCCCGGCAAATGGCCCTAAGCCGGCTGATATCAAGACTAACGCTGCCCATACGAGTTCGGGTATGGAGCGCAGGCCATTCAGTATGAGACGACATAAAAAACGCCAATGTGCAGGGTCACCAGGATGACTTTTACTTGCCGGAATTGCCAGCAGTAAGCCAAAAAAAGCAGCCAAGATAGTGCCCACTGCCGACATTGCCAAGGTCTCTACGCTAGCAATCCACAGTTTATGTAAAAAAACAGCCCGTACGTCAGGTGATAGAAGTTCACCTAAAAACCGCCCCATAAGCTTGGCGCTATCAACCGAAAATAATCGCTCTAACTGAAGATCCAAAGTCCAAAAACTGAGGATCGTTAATAGCAATATGCCCAGCGTGACCCAGCACACCGAGCAGTTCCAACGAAACCATGGATTGGCCTGTGGATTGATCATTGCAAGATCTTTCTGAGCCAGGCACTTAATAGGTCTGCTAAGCCAACTAAGAGCATAAAGACGATCAAAATGGTTGCTACCTCGCCGCCATTAAACATCCGCATCGAATTATCAAGTTGTTGCCCGAGGCCCCCTGCTCCCACAAATCCAAGCACAGCAGATGCCCGAATAGCGCACTCCCAGCGATACACGGTATAGCTAGTCAGCTCGGTTACGTTCTGTGGCAAGACTCCATAAAAGAATGCTTGTAAGCGACTAGAGCCATTGCGCATTAAATTACTTGAGACGTGATGATCACCACTTTCCAGGATCTCGGTGTAGACCTTACCCAGCATCCCTGCATACGTTAAGCCAATTGCTAAGACCCCTGCAGCTGGTCCAAGTCCAACGACCCGGACAAATACCAAGGCCCAAATTAACTCGGGAACACTGCGAATGATAATTAAAATCCAACGCACGAGTTGACGTACAGCAAACGGCAAATGATGCATTCGTCCCGATAAGGATGAGATCGATAACACCCGGGTTGAGATCAATGTCAGTGGGATTGCTAGTAGCAGCGCTAAAAAAGTACCGGCGGTTGCAATCGCAATGGTTCGCCACGCCTCCTTGGCAACGAGTAACAAAAAATCAGGCTTTGTCTCGGGCGGGAAAAAATCCGCTAGAAATCGAGAGCTGACTTTGAGATTCTCCGATTCCAGCAAAATCCAAGGCCTAAACTCCGTTGCGACGAATGCGGGCACCAAGAGAACAAGGATCGCTATCGACCAAAATAGTCGGCCCATCCAAGCCGGATCTCGTAGCGCAGGGTTAATAGGTTGGGCTAAAGACGCGGACACTGCTGATTACCGACAGTGAATGATCTTGACTGGAGCTGGCTCAGGAGGAATATCGAGTGAGACAGGTGTAGTTTGATCAAGCTCGTGTTCATGCTGCTTATACAGATCTGCCAAATGTTCTTTACTGACTTCGCCGCTCGGCAGATCAAAGACCAGCTTTCCATCACGCAAGCCAATGACACGTGGAAATTGGGTCGTTGCCACGTCCACTTGGTGCAAGCTCGTAATTAAAGTAACCCCATGCTCTTTAGCATGTGTAATCAAGCTTTCGATAGCCTGGCGTGCTCGGGTGGGATCTAAGGCCGAAAGTGGCTCGTCAATTAACCAGATCTTTGCAGGCGCCAGCAAGGCACGTGCTAATCCAACACGCTGGCGCTCACCGCCAGAAAGGCGGTCTACCCGTTGCCAAAGCTTATCCGCAAGGTCAAATTGCGCAAGAGCGTCACTGGCTTCTTTTATATCCCGGGGATAAATCAAACTCATCAGGCTAGCAAAGAAAGACTGTACTGGTAATTTAGCTGCTAGGAGTGCAGTAATGACACGCTGCCGAGGGGGTAAGGGTGGAGTTTGCGGCGCATAAAAAAGATTACCGCGTAATTTTTGCAGCTTACGCATGGGCAACTTCCAAACGGACTGGTTATTTAGTGCGATATTTCCAGACTGTACTTTTAAAGCGGCCGCAATCACTAGCAGACAGCTGGTTTTACCCGAACCTGAGGGGCCGATGATGGCGACATGCTCCCCTGGTGCGATTACTAAGCTGAGTCCTTGAATTGCTGGGGGAGCGTGTTCCGATGCCGCGGGATGCTGAGCAGTGACCTCGCTCAGCTCAATGCCAAAGTCATTGCGAGTAGTAATTTGACTCTGCACGTGTCAATTAACGAATCAAGCCGGCACTTCGCCCTGCGCTCTCCAGGCCTTTATAGTTTTCTGGTTTAGTGGGGATGTATTTAGTGGCACGATTCAGGGTCAAGATTTCAATGCCCTCTGGATTATTCATATTGAGAATAAGCAACGCATTAGTTATTTTTTCACGTTGCGCTGCTGGCATGTCTGCATGCACCGACCAGTTGTAATTAAAGTACGGCGGAGTTGTGAAAAATACGTTGACCTTACTTGTGTCCACCTTTTTTTCTGCCACAAATTTACGCCATACCGTTATATCTAGCGCTGCTGCATCAACACGACCACTCACAACCGCTGCAATGGTTGCGTCGTGCGCTCCAGAATAGGCTACCCGTTTAAAATCTTTATCTGGATCGATTCCCGCATCCAATAAAAAAGAGCGAGGCATTAGATGGCCCGAGGTACTTGATTGCGAGCCAAAGCTGACTTGCTTTCCTTTTAAATCAGCAAGGCGCTTAATACCCGAATTGGTTTGGGTGATAAATACGGATCGGAAATTAGTATCTTCTTCACGCTGCGCAATGGGAACAATCTTTCCGCCAGAACGAATTTGCGCTTGTACATAGGTGAAGCCACCAAACCATACCAGGTCAACTTGCTTGTTCACGAGCGCTTCTACTGCGGCAGGATAGTCATTGACTGGTACAAAATCGACCTTAGTGCCTAGCGTACGTTCGAGGTACTTGGTCAAGGGGCCAAATTTACGCATCTGCTCGGTTGCAGCTTCCTCTGGAATGGTGGTTACGCGCAAGACGGTTTGCGCACTTAATCCTAGTGAAGTAGCAAAGAGGCAAAGGCAAAGGACTGATTTGAGATAGCGTGTCATGTTTTGATCACTTAATAAAACTCAAATTATATAGAGGATTTAAAAAATGAACGTGCGCGCGTAGTTACGTAGTTAACTTATTTCGCCGGTCGATGCATGGCACAAATCTTATTGCCTACTGGATCGCGTAACCAGGCAATGTAAATCGTGCCGGCAGCACCCTCTCGGTAACCGGGCTCGCCTTCACACTCAAAGCCACCGTGCGCTAAACCAGTTGCATGAAAGGCATTCACATCCTCAACTGATTTGGCGCTAAAGCCAATCGTGCCGCCATTAGCAGGGCTTGCCTCTTTTCCATCAATTGGCTTTGTAATTGCTAGAACGCCGGTAGGACTGCGATAGAAATACTTATTGTGACTAAACACGCCCGCCCTAATACCTAATGTGGCAAGGGTGGCGTCATAGAACCCTTTTGACGCTTCTAAATCATTGGCGCCCAACATAATGTGACTAAACATAGTTTTCCGATTAAAAGATGGGTACAGTCAAGATGAATAGCACTTTGGATTACGCAAACCCATCGCTATCAAAGTCACCACCAAAGTCGCTGTCGTAGTTCGATGCGCTGTTGTCATCATTCTGAGCAACTTGCTGCCCTGAATCTGCAGGGGCGTTGGAATGGCCCAATCCATTGCCAGCATCCGGCGTACTGCTCTGCCCCATCATGCTCTGAATGCCTTGATAGAGCATGGAGCCCGCCACCACTCCAATCGCAGTCGTTGCGATTGCGCCTAACATTCCCGATCCCCACGCGCTTGGCTGTGCCGCTCCTGCTGCTGGTCTTGCTGCAGCCATTGCATTGGCTGGTGGAGCCTGCGTTGGCGCTGCCCTGCCCCACGAGTTAATGCCGCTCAAAAAACCCGAGCTCGGTTTGTTCGCTTGATTGGCTTGGTCGATTTGCGCCTGCATCTCTGCCATTTGCTTTTGCGCCACTTGCAAGGCCATTTCTAAACCCATGGCGCGCTGAACTAACAGATAGGATGCATCGGGTTGCTGTTTTACAGACTCTGCAATCAAGGTGTTCGCATCACTGTCTTTTGCTCCAGCTTGGGTGCTATTAAGCTGCTGTAAAAACTGCTCCAATTGGACTTTTTCTTGGGGGTTCATATTCAGTGCTCCTGCAGTAGTGAACGAACTTCATCATAGTGCAAATACACCATTTGCTACGTTGGACAATGGAGCCAAACTAGGTGCTAGAAATGACTATTCAGGGATGCGGTTTTTTTGCTTAAATATGGCGATTTAGGCAGCTTTAATCCCCAAAACTAGTGGGACTTTCAGGCAAGGCCTCAATGTCTGTCAACCGACTAGCAGCAACCTGGGTCAAGGTATTGCGAATAAACTGTTTTTCATAATGGCGGTTGCGCCGAGCCTTTTTAGCCTGCGCGCGCTGGCCTAGGCGCTTATCCACCACAATATCAGCAAGCTGACTTAGGCCGGCCAAGCCGTCAATTTGATTCGGCGAATTGCGGCGCGTCATGATGGATGTCTGCCTACCTATTCAATTGAGATGCTCAATGCCTAATGCTTGTGTACTGAATTAACCAACTTGTCGGTGTAGGCGATGGCAATGGCAGAAAAAACAAAAGTCATGTGAATTACCGTCTGCCACAGCAGTGTTTTTTCATCGTAAGTAGAAGCATTAATAAAGGTCTTGAGCAAATGAATCGATGAAATTCCGATAATGGCGGTTGCCAGTTTTACTTTCAGCACCCCGGCATTCACATGGGATAGCCACTCGGGCTGATCCGGATGATCTTGAAGGTCAAGGCGAGACACAAAGGTCTCCCACCCGCCCACGATGACCATCACCAACAAATTGGAGATCATCACCACATCAATGAGGCCGAGCACAATTAACATCAGCGCGGTTTCAGTCATCGACTTATCGGCCATCATGCTAATCAGGTGCACCAATTCCAACCAGAACTGCCAAACGTAAACAGCTTGGGCAACAATCAGACCGATGTAGAGGGGCGCCTGCAACCAACGGGACATAAAGATCCAACGTGGTAATGGACGTAATTTTTTCAAGTTTGGGGTAGGATTTTCTTGGTACATGCCGTAATTTTAGCGACTTTTATGACGGGGTGATGAAGGCGCTATTTCATCGTAACGAGGCCAATATCGGTTATCAGCCTATTTCATGGACATAAATGGTGTTTTAAGGCACAAGCTCAAAATATGAGCCTGTATCCATTTAATCTGCTTTAATTGCGAATAGTTCTATTTATTAAGGAAATGCTATGAGTGACATGGAGCGACTGCACCGCATCAAGTACATGATTCAGGCACGGAAAAGTGTGCCGAAACAGGCCTTTTTAGATGAGCTTGAGATCTCCGAAGCCACCTTTAAGCGGGATCTGGAATATCTGCGTAGCCGCATGAATGCCTCCATCATCTATGACCGTTACGCAGGAGGCTATCAATTTGAGAGCCCGCAAGATGCAGAAAAAACCGAATTGCCCGGCTTGTGGTTTACGGAAAAAGAAGCCACTGCCCTTGTTCTCATGCAGCACTTACTCTCGTCACTTGATCAAGGCGGTTTAATTGGTCCACACATAGAGCCCCTTACCGCCATCATCGATGGCATCTTGGGCCAATCCGAAACCACTGCTAAGGAACTGCGCAAACGCATTAAGGTATTGGGGATGGGCAGCCGTAAGAACAGCATCGAGAACTTTGCCGAAATTGGCGCTGCCCTACTCAAACGCAATCGCTTGGATGTTGCCTACTACTCCAAAGGCAAAGATGAATTAACCCAGCGGGTGATTTCTCCGCAGCGCCTGATTTTTTATCGTGAAAACTGGTACCTCGATGCCTACTGCCACTTACGTAAAGAATTGCGCAGCTTTGCCGTCGATGGCATACGTAAAGCAGTTCTGACCAATACCAAAGCCGATGAGGTTTCCGAAAAGCAAGCGCAAGAGCATTTTGCAGAAAGCTATGGCATCTTTTCGGGGAAAGCCACGCAACGGGCCAAGCTGCGCTTTACCCCCGAGCATGCGCGCTGGGTTGCCACTGAAAAATGGCATGGCCAACAAGTAGGCAGCTTTGATAAAGAAGGCTTTTATATCTTGGAGTTTGATTACAACCAAGATCCAGAGCTCATCATGGATATTTTGAAACACGGCTCAGGGGTTGAAGTCTTGGGGCCGGCTAGCTTAAAAAGCAAAGTGAAAGCAGAATTAGATAAAGCGCTTCATTTGTACACCAGTTAAAAATCGATGGTGCATCAATTTTACTTATTAGACTCTCTATCTTCTAATGCTTTATCTTTAGCTTGACTATCGCTATCGGATTCTTTCATCACCTTCTGAATCACAATCGCAGCAATTGCAAGTAATAGCACTGCAGCACTCTCGTAAATCAAATCGATCGTACTTATACCTTTGCCTTGCAAAATGATGAGGCGGCACAGGGCTGTAATGGCAATAAAGATCGGAATGGTAATGGGGATCTTGTTGTATTTGTAGAAGGCTGCCACCATACCGAGCACCTCGGCATAGATGAACATCAGCAACAGATCCGTTAAGGAAATCTTGCCGTTGATGATCACGGTATACATCTCGATGCCGACACTAACAATCGTAAAAATGGCGATCAAAATTAAGATCGCTTTTTCGGCAAGGGTAATTAAGTCATACATCTTCATCGCAGATAATCGCCTTGAATAGGTTACTTTTGTTCCGGTTTATCGTATTCACTCGCAAAGGCATGGTTCGCGTCGCGGTGCCCTGCCTCATCTTCACGCACTACTAATACTACATCGCGCAGGGTTGCATTGGCTGGTAGCTTCCAGTAATCAATCGCAATTTGGGGCGCTGCAATATTGGGCGTTCGGCCCTCATCAATCTCTTTTAAATACTCTGTATAGGAATACACCGCCTCCTCTTCGAAGTAACCCACAATGCGGTGCGCGGTGCGCGGAAAGAAGACATAGATGATAAAAAAGACATTCCAAAAAATGGCCTGTGCAAATAAAACTAAATAACGCTCAAACCGATTGGGCTTGGCAACTTCAATGAATGTCATCAAATGCATCCGCTCATTTTCAGCTTCCGCTAAGAGGGTGCGTATCTTAGGGCCATAGCCATGGCGCATTTGCCGCAAGCTCATGAGATGGGTCCACATACCCGCAACCATGCCCGGTACACCGGCTACCGTTTCTAATATCACCGCCCGATGGCCATAGCGTTTTTTAAAGAAGGTATCCGCAAAGAAACGCATGCTTTTCGTAAAGGACAGCGCAACCCTGTCGGATATCGTATTAACTTGGTAGTGTTCCATGGGATTGGCTGGCCTAGATAGGTATGAAGGTATCCCTAGATGGTATTAGAAACTGGTTATTTTTGTTTGCAACAACCGAAATCGATCGATTTAATCAATAGAAGCGCATTTAACTCAAGCGCTGCTGGATAGTGTTCTGCTTGGAATTAACTTTTCGAGCTCATCTACGTTGGTATAGCCGGTTACCGGTATAAAACTTTTGGGTGAAAAATTCTTCTCCCCAATCAGCATCGCTGGCACGCCCTGAAAACCGTTTGCCTTGAATTCTTCTTCATCGGCAATCACTTGCTTAGTCACTACCCCATCATCAAACGCTTCACGCAAGGCATTGGGTTCTACGCCGACTTGCTCGGCGAGGGTGATGATTTCATCCTCATTGCTAATGTTGGCGCCCTGACTAAAGACTGCCTTAAAGATGGCCAATGCCAATTGCAGTGACTTGCCGTGCTTATTGGCAAAACACACACTCTCCTGCGCCAACCAGGTGTAGGTTAGAAAAGTCGGGGCATTTAATACCAATCGTTCTTCTTGCACTATCGGCTCTGCAGCAGCCTGCTGCAGTTTCTTCAGGTAGGAATCCGATGGCAGCATCGTACCAATCGTGGGGGTCAGCTCAATCGCCCGCCAAATAATCTCAATACCATCCTGATAGCGCTCTTTCAGCTTGGCCAGCGCCACCGTCTGAAGATAGGAGTAGGGGCACTCAAAATCACCCCAAATTTGTATCTGAATCATGGCGCTATTTATCAATCCTATTAAGGAAAATCAAGGAACTATGTTAGTTTGCTCTTTTATTGCGACGAATGTGCAAAACTACCGTAAAAACCCTTTTTAAATCCTTGAAATAAGGGGAAATGACTCTAAAGCCTAGAACTAGCCCTGATTCATTGCCAATCTTGAAATAAGCCATGCAGCAACCTAACCTTATAAACACGGCAGAACCCGCCAATCCGCACCGCAGTGCACGGCGTTTTATTAGCTGCCTTTGCCTTTTGCTGAGCGGCGGCCTTGCAGCCCAATTGCTTAGCATTATTGTTGTGCGCGCTGCTTCTTCGGACATCCAAGCGGGCGGCATGCTGGCGGACATCATTACGCAATACTTGGCCAACTATTTTTTGGGCATTGCTTTTGTTGTTCTGAGCGTCTCAAATTTACTAATTAAGCGGGGCCTAGTGGAATACAAGCGCTTGCGCATGCCTACCATTACCTTGGCAGCCTCGACTGCAATCGTGGCATTTATGCTAATACCTCGAATGGATTATTTGCGCGAGACTGCCTTGCTCGATGGACTTCCTGTTCTCTACGCACCCTCAGCGGCTTACTTCATAACGCTGTCTGCACTATCAATCAGCCTCCTCTTGATTCAGCTTGCGAGCGGCGGAGTGCTGCTCTGGCGACAGCTGAACCATTAGGCAAATTGCAAGTCAGCCAGGCGCGCATACAATCCGCCCTGCTTGATCAGATCAGCGTGACTCCCCTGCTCAACTAACTGCCCTTCTTCTAAGACCAAGATGCAATCGGCGCGCAGCACCGTAGCCAAACGGTGGGCAATCGTCAGAGATGTTCTTCCTGGTAACACGCTATCTAAGGCCAACTGAACTTCACGTTCGGATTCTGCGTCAAGCGCGCTGGTAGCCTCGTCCAAAAGTAAGATGGGTGGATTCTTTAATATGGCCCGGGCAATCGAAATCCGTTGTTTTTGTCCACCCGATAAGCGCACACCACGCTCTCCTAAAAAGCTGCTGTAGCCTTCTGGCAACGCAGAGATAAACCCATCGGCATGGGCCGTTTTTGCAGCAGCAATCACTTCTTCATCGCTTGCATCCAATTTGCCATAGCGAATGTTTTCCATGGCGCTCGAGGCAAAAATAATCGGCTCTTGCGGAACAATGCCAATCAGATTACGTAGTTCGCTTACTGGCCATTGCGTAATGTCTCGGCCAAAAACAGCAATCTGCCCAATCGTCGGTGCATAAAAACGTAAGAGCATCGCAAACAAGGTACTTTTGCCAGCCCCAGACGGCCCCACTAGTGCGTACCGAGCGCCTTGCCGCACTGCAAATGAAAGGCCTTTGATGGCCATAAAGTCGGGGCGGGACGGATACGCAAATGACACGCTACTGAATACCATCGCATCCACTTGAGGGGCCGATGGCGATGGGGGCTGGAACGGAATTCGCTCTTGGCTGGTAGTGGCATCGTGATAAACCAAGTCGGGCGTTGCTTGCATTAACTCAACCAAGCGCTCCATGGCCCCAGCTGCCCGCTGTAAATCACCCCAAGTCTCCGAAAGCGCGCCAATCGATCCAGCGATCAATACCGCATAGAGCACAAACTGCGTTAGCTCACCTAAGGTCATCACCCCGGCAGTTACTTGCTGCGCCCCAATCCAAAGTACAAATACGATCACACCAAAGGACATCACAATCGCCATGGCGGTAAGCAAGGAGCGCATAGTGATGCGCTTCTTCGCCTCTAGGAAAGCAGCTTCTACTGCCGCATTAAAGCGCTGCTGTTCATGGGGCTCACGGGTAAATGCTTGCACCGTCGTGATGGCGTTCAATACCTCTCCAGCCATGGCACTCGTATCAGCAACTTTATCTTGGCTTGTGCGTGACATTTTTCGTACGCGCCGGCCCAGCGCCCAGAGCGGCAAGACAATGACGGCAAGCAGAATAATCATGATGCCGGCCAACCAAGCGCTGGTCACCAGCATCATGGTCATGCCGCCAATTAACATCACCAAACTGCGGAGTGCAATCGAGATGCTTGACCCTACCAAGGTTTGCACTAAGGTGGTGTCGCTCGTTAAGCGCGATAACACTTCCCCTGTTTGCAGGGTTTCAAAATAGCGGGGGCTTTGGCGCAATACGTTTTCAAAAACGCGCTGCCGGATATCTGCCACGACGCGCTCACCCAGCCACGACATCATGTAAAAACGGCTGGCGGTCATTACCGCCAAGACAGCCGCCAATAGCAATAAGTAAATGAACTGCAAGTCAATGGCATTACTGGTTAGGCCAGTATCGACCACCCCCCGAAAGGCCAACGGCACTGCCAAGGTGGCTGCTGCGGCCAACAGTAAAAAAAGCCCCGCTAAGATCCACTGTGTTCTGTAACGCGCAAGAACGTGATAGTCGCGAAGCCAGCGAGTCAGGCTATTGAGTTTATTTACCATAGAGGGCGAGTGTAAGTGAAATCACCAGCCCATGCTGATTTGATGCCGTAGCAAACACCGTTAAGCGGATTGCATGCGCTCCGATATGTTACTCAGAGCGCTAAATGAATCGCGACTTAAATCAATGCAACCACCGTCTGCGTATACACCGGTGGGGTCGCGGTACACCATCATTTTTTCTAGTATCGAACGCTGAATAGCAGGATCACGAAGCGCCTCTTCCACCCGCTCCTTCACTACAGCCTCATTCATATAGAGCATGCCATTGCCATTGACTGCAGTTGATTTGCTCCAATAGAAAATCTCCAAGCACTTCTCTTCAAGTGTGTAGGGGCTCTGGCGATCCCATAAATTACAGAAGCGTCCGCCGCCTAAATAAATGACCCACGATCCTTCGAACCCTTCAATATCAGAAGAATGGTCATCGGGGTTCTTAAACCAAATGCGATCACCCGGAATGTAATACCGCATCGGCATGGGATTTTCACGCGTGCCCCGTTCCTCTAAAAAACGGAACAGAAAATCATCGCCCGTTAAAGCACGCTTACGCCACTGCTCCTCAACTGCATGCAAGTCTGCTTGATTTACTTTGGCCAACTCACGTACAACCGCGTACAGCATTAAATATTCGGAAGCACGCTGACATGAAAAAGCATAGGTGGATCCACTCACATCAGGACATAAAGCGCGTTCCAAGCCCTCTGCTAAAGAAACCCTTTGCCGTAATAAAAAGCCATTCTCCTTGGTGTAGACCCAGTAGGCTTGCGGACGAGTAATTGCGTCCGTATCAAAACTTAACTCCGTTCGGGAGGCTACGTCAACGGCATTACGGCGCATCCGCAGTGCACTTTTAAACTCGCGCGTGGTCTTGAACGGAATGGTCTGCGGACTGAGCGCCATCGCCAAGATGATTTCAGCAAGCATTCGGCTCTCACTATCTGGCCTATGTCCAGACAAATAAGCTTGTATTGGGGCGGTATCAAAATTCGGGCACAAGGCTTGAAGCCGATCATTTGCGCTAAGGTGCAGCCAAGACAGATCGCTAGCGCTGTGAATTTCACAATCAAGCAAGCCATCAATACCTAATAAGCGCAAGCAGCGCCGCACTTGACGCAGACGCCTCTCTAAATCCACCCGATCTACAAGCGAGATGGCAAAGCCAATGGATTGGGCATGGGTCAATGCTTGGGTCTCCACATCACTCGTGTGCATTGGTCTCATCTCGCATACTTAGAACATTCAGAAGGCGCACCTCCCCACGCCGGGAAGTGGATACCCATTCAATTTATAAGCCTAAACCATTTCAATGCAATTCACTCTCTTGGTGCGTAAGCGTATACCCGAACTAACTTAAATAATTGATTGCATTGAGATTTTTTAGAGTAATGCCGAGATTATGGGCGATCGCTGCATTACCATTAGGATAGAAAGCATCGCCACACCAAAAATCCTACTTTGCATGACTAAGCCACACAAACGCATTACCAATCGTGAATTCAAGCTCTTGATTAAGCCGCAAGGCCTCGATCGCTTAAGCCGCATCACTAAATTGAGTGAGCAAATTCGGCTCTTTTGCAGCAAGAAGAAGGTCGGATTTTTTCATCTAGACAATGCCAGCACTGCATTGCGCAATATCTATTTTTACGATACGGCTAGCGAGCACTTTCGGCAAAACAACCTTATTCTGCGCGTACGCGAATCGCGTCAAAACATCTGGGTGGACGATTGGTGTGAGGTGACTTTAAAGCATCGCTCGCATGAGATCAAGGACGCTATCGCCATAGACCCCACTCCAAAAAAAGGGTTGAAGTACCGTCTGCGTTTAAAAGAGGAAATACTGCGCGGCGATAAACTGGGTTCAACGCGCGTCTTGTATTCGCACAATGCAATATTAGATGCGGTATTGCTCGACAACATCTTTGATCGCAGTTTTACAGGCATTACCCGGTTTTTTCCGAAACTGGAAATTGAATCCCTCGAAAAGAAGACGCCAATCCGCATTGTGGGTGGTAGCACCAATAAGATCCTTGAAGCCTGTTTGCCATTAGGTAATTTAGTGTTTGGTGATGGGGTCCAAGCCCATTGTGAAATCGCCATCTGGATGCGCAGCGTCGGGGATCCCATTGTGGGTGAGCTGGCCTTTGCCTACCGCGTTACCGATGAAAATCGTAGTCAAGTAAAGGCCCATAAACGGGCCGATGCATTTTTTAGTGCACTGCAGTTTGAGCTTGAAAATTGGCTAGAGATTGGCAGCACTAAAACCGCCTTGGTATACGGCAAGCCGGAATAAGCCCGTCGTGCTCAACTCGGCTCCGACCCCAGCTCAAAGCCTCACGCAGAAAGCCGTTCCACTGCTCGACTTGTTTCTGCAGTTTTTAATGGTGGGTGCCGTCAGTTTTGGTGGCGGTATTATTGCCTACGAGCGGATCCTGCTAGTCGAGAAACGCAAGTGGCTTAATGCCGATCAATTTATGGCTTACCTGGCCATCAGTCAAACGATGCCCGGCCTGAACTCTGTCAATTTGGCGATCTTAACCGGCGACTACTTAAGAGGCATCAAGGGATCAATCATTGCCTTACTTGGACTGGTATTGCCTGGCTCTACCCTCGTTCTGATGCTGGGCTTTGTCTATACCGCACTAACCGATCACGCGATTACGGTTTTATTGTTAACGGGCATTGCTGCTGGCGCTACCGGCCTTCTTGCCGCAGTCACCTATCGGATTGGTGACGAGCATTGGAAAAAGCCCATCTCCCTCATCTTGATTACAGCTACTTTTGTTTTAATGAGTATCGTAAAACTGCCGCTGCTGGAAGTGCTTGCGCTTATGGCTCCCATCAGCCTTTTTATTTATCGCCCCAAAGGCAGTGCCTAAATGCTTCTAGTTCACCTTGCCTTGACGTTTGGATTGCTGTCCTTGCTTGCGGTCGGAGGCGGAACTGCCGTTCTCCCTGAAATGCAATCGATCTTATTGCATGAGTTTGGCTTAACGCACGATCGATTTGTACATATCTATAGCCTGGGTCAATTGGCACCAGGACCCAATATGCTGATGGTGCTGGTGATTGGCTTGCAAGTGGCTGGAATGCTCGGCGCTGCCGTCGTTTTTTTATCCTTCTTTATTCCATCCAGCGTCTTGTGCTTATTTGTAGGTCGCCTGTGGATGAAAATGGGTGAAAGCCCTTGGCGCCGAGCCATTCAAAATGCACTGGAGCCAATCTCGATTGGCTTAATGGTCTCTGGAGTTTATGCGGTTGGCAAGGCCGCAGCCGTTACCCCCGCTACCTTTGGTCTTGCTCTCATCGCCTTTATTGTCTTAGTCCGCACCAAAGTCAATCCAGTCCTCGTTATTGTGGCGGCTGGAATGCTATTTGCCATTCCGCAATTGCTGTAATTTATTTCTACGCCACTATTCCCATGACCATAACAGCCTCTATTGAACTTAAAGACCTAAAACTCCGTACCAAGATAGGCACGTACCAGCCAGGTGACACCGTAGCAGATAATCACCTGCTCACTCTCAGTCTCTGGATTGATGCAAGCCTAGTTTTAATTAGGCAAGACGGCATGGAATATGTTTTTGACTATGATCCGCTGATACTTGAAATTGATCGCCTCGCCGGAGATTGCCATTACGAAACCCAAGAGCGCCTCATTAGCCGAATTGCTCAGGCGTGTTCTATTTATTCTGAAATCATTGCATTGGAAATCGGCTTGTGCAAAAGCCCTGTACACAATGGCTCTGGATCACTGGGAGTCAAACTACACCTCGACGAAGCTGCCCTGAATCAATTACGAGCACTCAACGAGTAAAGCGAACGGCTTACTCCTGCAATGCCAGCTCCTGAAGGTGTGGCGCGTAATCGGCCACACCGTACTTTAAGAAGTTTTCACGGTGACGGCGGTAGTACAGCAAGCCTTCTTGAATACTGGAAACGGAAGCACCCTGCTCTCGCATCTTATCCCAGAGATTCCAGTCTTCTTGGGGATTGGAACGCTCAGCAAAGCGCTTGTGGTAGCCAATCTGTTTACCGAGTGCAGTGCGATACATCATTGAGCCATGGTGCAATCCCTGCCGATCCCAATATAAATCGCCCTGATGCAGCTGGGTTTGGCCAGGAACGCGCAACGTAATCTCTGCCTTGAGCTCGCCAGTCACCACAATGTCATAGGTCACAATATCTGCACCCGCATGGGCAGTCAGCAATTCAATCGAATCAGAACGCAACCAATTGTCAGCCCCGATAAAGAGTACGTACTTGGTTTCAACCCGCGACAGCATGTCTTGAAAGTTGGCCACCGTACCTAAATTGTGTGGGCGCAAAATAAATTCGATATCGGGATACAGCAGCGGCAGATGCGCGCAGTCATGCGCGCCATCATCCACAAATAGAATGCGTTCCGGCATGCGGCTTTGCGACAGCAGCGATTCGATGCAATGTGCTGCGAGGTGCCCGTACTGGTACGAGGCGATAACAACTGTAATCATGGGCGCGATTAGAGCACAGTATTGCGACTCTTTCTTGACAGCCCATAAAATAGAGATGCAGGGCTTATAATTAAGTGATCAGTACGTCTGGTCATATGAACCCCAATACCCTTAAACCCTATCTTCCTAATGCGCTTGCAATCTTGATTGTGATTGCCTATTACCTTGCTGGGCAGTATTTAGAGCTTGCCAGTACCGCAGCTATTTTTAAGGAAGTGGATTTGTTGACTGGCGACATCATCTTGGTGATCCTTGCCATCACGATTGGCTTGTTTGTACCGCAGTATTGGGTGGTTTTTCTAACCAGCAGCGGAATTCTGATGGCAACTTGGCTAACTCCAGACTTTGCAGCCCTTTTCAATGTTACCGATGCCTTTATAACGGCGGCAATACTGGTCATCCTCGGATTTTCATCGATCGCTAATTTTTCTCGGCACTATCGATCTGCCAAAGGCTAACTTCTAGCCTGCGAATGGCGCAGACCAAGAGGGATACCCCTTTAGTCCGACGTTAATGGCTTACTTTTTGCTAGCCTGTAATACAAGCTCACTCAATTTCGCAAAGTATTTTTTTGACTTGGGCGTCAGCTCTAGAAATTTCTTACGATTGTCATCATAAGAACTGTACACAATCAACTCTTTATCGACCAAGCTAGTAAGCCTGCGACTCAATGTAGCGGGAGAGCCAATGCTATTAGCAAAAATGACGTCTGATATCAAAAAGGGTTTGCCAGATAGCGATGCCTCAGCGATGGAATTCAGCAATTTACGCTCAATGTCATCTAATTTCGGGAAGGATGGACCCTGCTCCATGGTCTCCATGAGCTTATTAAAACGAAAATAGGCGTTTTGGATGGTTGTCTTCAAATGCGAGTCTCTTGTATGTTCTAGTAGCAATATCAATAGGATAGCAACAAATCACATGGTATATTAGCATAATTCTTTTTCCTAATAATTATTAATAATATCCATGAACAACAGGTCAAAAGACCTAATTCTTGTAGGCTTTATTGCCAGCTTTTGGTTAGCCCTAGAGTCAATCAATCAAGGCTACTTAGGCTTGAATACCGATGAATTAATTTATTTTGTCTATTGGCTCTCTGGATTACGGCTTGTTGCCATCATTACCTTTGGCTGGGTTGGATTTTGGGGCATCCTGATTGGATACTTTATCGGGGAAATTTTTCTCCGCGACTATAGCCTAATTGATGCGACATACCTTAGCATTTTATCCTCCCTTGCGCCCATGATTGCCTACCGATACTGGCTTAGTGCGTATAAAAAACAAGATGATTTTGATGATGTTCATTTCACGCAACTTTGCTATCTGGTTTTTTTACATTCTTACCTAACCGCCCTATTTCGTAATGTCTACTTTTATATGGCAGATAAGCCTTATGGCATAGACCAATTAACGATGGCGTTTGCTGCCAACGTAGTCGGCTCTTTTATCTTCCTGTATTTGCTGATGTTCTTAAACCGATTTGTAAAGAAGATACAAAAACACCATTCCCCATAAAAGGCTTTTGATGACTATTCTCATTTTTATGCTTGGTATTTTATTGCCTGTTGGCTTAGGTGTTCTAGCGTGGAAAAAATACGACGTGTACTTTCCTAGCAAAGAACATACCACCAATGAGTTAAGCCATTACCTCAAAAAATTACTGGTCATATTTGCTGTGGTTTTGCTGTCCATGTACGGCATTTTTCTATTTATCTGATGCACTTATCTTAGGAGGGGATGTTATGAGTAATAAAGCAATTGCAATTACAGTACTAATTTTGTTGGCAGCCACAGGATATCTATTGGCCGTAAGCGATGAGCCCATTGATATGGGCGGCGAAAAACACGGAGCCGAGGCAACTCAGGCGCATGATCAATCTAAAGAAGCAAAAGAAAATAAAGAATCAAAGCCAGCCGAACAAAAATAATTTGCCAATAAAAAACCCCGCTGCATCAGCGGGGTTTTTCTTTCAGTAACGCAATAACTTAATCACGCGCATAGATATCAACATCTTTGGTTTCTTTTACAAACAGCATACCAATGATGAATGTCATACCGGCAATAATGATCGGATACCACAGACCATAGTAAATATTACCGTTCTGTGCAACCAAGGCAAACGCAATGGTAGGCATCAAGCCGCCAAACCAGCCGTTACCAATGTGATATGGCAATGACATCGACGTGTAGCGAATACGGGTTGGGAACATCTCAACCAGCATTGCAGCAATCGGCGCATAAACCATCGTGACATAGATCACCAGCAATACCAACAGCGCTAACACCATAGGGTAGTTAATAGCGCTGGAATCCGCCTTTGCTGGATAACCGGCATCATTCAGAGCGGTACGAATGGCTTTCTTAAAGGCTGCATCTTTTGCCTTTAGCTCATCACCCGATAAACCCTTGGCGCTATAACCTTCAATTTCAACCTCGCCAATCTTCACGATGGCAGTTGATCCTGGAGCTCCATCGACCGTGGTGTAGCTAGCCGAGTTGCTTGCCATAACCTGCTTGGCAATATCGCATGAGCTAGTGAACTTAACCGTACCGGTCGGGTTGAATTGGAAGGAACACTCGCTTTTATCGACCGTTACGCTAGCCGGTGATTTAGCCATAGCATTTTCAAGGGCTGGATTCGCAAAGTGCGTCAAGCCATTAAAAATCGATACTGGCGTATTTGGAATGTACGTAATGATTGCCAGCAAGAGGCCCGCCATAATGATGGGCTTGCGGCCGATCTTATCCGACAAGTTACCAAAGAAGATAAAGAATGGCGTTCCAATCACCAAAGAAGCAGCAATCAATAAGTTGGCTGTTTTAGGGTCTACCTTGAGTACCTGCGTTAGGTAGAACAGCGCATAGAACTGACCGGTATACCAAACAACCGCTTGCCCTGCTACCAGGCCAAACAAAGCCAAAATAACAATCTTTAAGTTCTTCCACTCAGCAAACGACTCGGTTAAAGGCGCCTTAGAAAGCTTGTTTTCTTCCTTCATTTTTTTGAAGGCTGGCGATTCATTCATGGAAAGTCGAATGTAAACAGAAACGCCAAGCAAAACGATAGACAGAATAAAAGGTACCCTCCAGCCCCATACTTCAAAATTAGGGCCAGTCAATTCACGGGTAAACAAAATAACCAATAAGGACAGAAATAAACCCAATGTTGCTGTGGTTTGTATCCAGGCCGTATAGGCGCCACGCTTACCTTGCGGAGCATGCTCAGCAACATAAGTAGCCGCGCCACCGTACTCACCGCCAAGGGCTAAGCCTTGGAGCATGCGCAACGCAATCAAAATGACTGGTGCAGCAACGCCAATGGTTGCATAGGTAGGCAATATACCGACTAAAAAGGTAGCGCTACCCATCAACACAATAGTGACTAAGAATGTGTATTTTCGGCCAATTAAGTCACCGAGGCGACCAAACACCAAAGCACCAAAGGGGCGCACGATAAAACCAGCTGCAAATGCCAATAAGGCAAAAATAAATGCCGATCCTTCGTCCAGTCCAGAAAAGAACTGTTTGGCAATAATGGCTGCTAACGATCCATACAAGTAAAAGTCATACCACTCAAATACAGTACCCAATGACGAAGCGAAGATAACTTTCCGCTCTTCCTTGGTCATTGCTGGGGCTTTTGCAGTAGCCATATATCAAACTCCACTTTGGTTAAGGTGGGTTGATTTTATACGAAATTATGCATAATTATTATTAATAATCTTGGGGTTTTCCCTCTGTTTTAACGGCCGGATTCATGGACAATGAGGAGGTCGCATGATTGCACATGCCGACACCGCTTTTACAGCATTACAGTTGTCTCCTGAAGTTTGAAAGACCGCCTCGGCGGTCTTTTTTTGAGCAAGCGGATGAGCTGCTTAATCAAATTTTCCATGCCAAAACCTAGGTTCATAGGCGCTTAAACGGTAAATCGCCTTATAACTGAAGGTATGCACTGGGTGGCTCATGAAATGCGACTCCAATTACCTTAAAATCAAATCAATAGCCTTGTCGCTAACCTGAATCCACACTAAACACCACATCAGGCAATTGCCCATGCCCATCACCATCATTTTTGATACCGAAGCAACCGATAAAAATAATCCCGTCATTATTGAGGCGGCATGGCTTGAGCTCAGCACCTTAAGCCCATTTGCGACCTGCAATCCTTGGGTACAACGCTATAACCCAGGCAAGCCGATTAGCTTGGGAGCTTTAGCAACACACCACATCTTGGATGAAGAGCTGATCGATTGCCCACCGAGCGCTTCCTTTGCATTGCCAGCGGATACGCAATACATGATTGGTCACAACGTCGATTTTGATTGGCAAGCCATTGGTAATCCCGATATCAAGCGCATCTGTACCTTAGCCTTGGCCCGATCGATTTGGCCTGATCTCGATAGCCACAATCAAAGCGCCCTGCTGTATTTTCTCGATCGCAAGAATGCAAAGGACATGCTAAAAAATGCCCATAGCGCACTAGCCGATGTCGGGATCTGCGCCGTCGTCCTGCAGCACATATGCCAAGCCCGCTCCATTACCAGCATTGAAGCACTTTGGCTTGCCTCAGAAAACGCACGATCCCCCAGCGTCATGCCCTTTGGAAAACACAAAGGGGTTGCAA
Organism: Burkholderiaceae bacterium; assembly: GCA_947461805.1. Lineage (GTDB taxonomy): Bacteria > Pseudomonadota > Gammaproteobacteria > Burkholderiales > Burkholderiaceae > Polynucleobacter. The sequence goes on along the minus strand of CANHMJ010000002.1, from coordinate 6,861 downwards.
TCGCAGAGGTACCTGCCGACTACAAACGATGGTTACTCGGCCAAGGCGATATTGATCCCTACTTACGCAAAGCCCTCGAGGCTGGCTAGTAGAGTAGGCTCAAACCAATTGCAGCAGCTCTCCCTCCGCTGAAACCAAATAAGCTGCAATGGGTTTATCGTTTCGGAGGCCTTGCAGTCCAGTCGCGTACTGCTGCAACTGCTTTTGATACAGGGCGGATTTGTGATCGCCTTCCTTGGGTAGGCTGAGTTTGTAATCCAAAATCACCAAGCGATCCGCAAACTCAACTAAACGATCAAACCGTGTATGAATGGTTTTACTGTTTTCACCTGCTTCTTGCGTTACATCAGCGGAAATGAGTACATCAATTTCATTCCACGCCTGAATCCAGTTACCATCCAGCAAGTAGGGCTTCAAGGTATCCGTTTGTAAGACCGTTTTAGCCCGCGACAGAGCTAGCGTAGCCCTTGCCTCATCAATCCCGAACCAATTCATAGTATGAGTCAGACTCGGCAAATCAGCGGCAGTACCGCCACTTTGTAATGTGCAGCACTCCAAGAGCGCATGAAAATACACACCGTCTTCCAAAATACGGGGGTCAATCTCGGGCTCTGTTGAATTAACTGCAGTATTAATACTTGCAGTGCCGCTTTCAATGTTCGCTTGTTGCAAGGCATGACTGGATTGCGCCAAATCCCAGTCGAGTACGAAGTCATCGATCGAAAATGGCATGCCTGAATCGCTTTGACCTTCGCCTTGGCTTTGGGAGGTAGATCTTGCATCATCTGGGGCGGCAGCTACTTCCTTTGATACAACATAATCCGATAGCTCAGCCGATTGAATGCGGTGATACCAGGAATCAACATTAAGGCCACCTTCTTTAGCGGAGGATGTCGCTACGCCACTGATCCAAAGCCCTTGCTTGGCACGGGTCATGGCCACATAAAGTGCATTCCAGTTTTCATTGCGGGCAATGCGCTGCTCTTCTTCCTGAATCTGCGTGCGGGGACTGGTAATGGTGTCCTTGGTATAAGCGGATAAATGAATCGGGGCAACTTCATTGGGGGGCCAATCTAACAAGATGCCGCGGTGCTGATTCATACCAGTGGTGTGGTTGGTATCCAGCAAAATCACAAATGGCGCTTCCAATCCTTTAGCGCCATGCACGGTCATCATGCGTACGCGTTTATTGCGATCGGCGTCGGAGAGTGCGCTGGCATCCTCAAGTTCAATGGTTTCTGCGGTCTCGCCATCCAGATCCATTTCTCCTTCATCTGGAGTTTCATCATCATCGCCCTGGCGCATGGCCTTCATCTCCGCAATAAAGCGACCTAAACTCGGATAGCGCCCACCATCGTGATTGAGGGCGAGCTCTAAAAAGGCATCGATGTTGGCCAAAACCTGCGGCCTCAGTAAATCATCGGAGGCAATCGCATAGCGCATGCGTACATCATTTTCGGCATAAATTTGATCGAGTAAGTCATGTACCGGTAAGTGCTCCCCTAAAATACGCCAGTGCTCGAGGTATCGTCCTGCTTTCAGTAATACTGGATCGGGGCTAGCCTGCAAGGCGTCCCACCAAGATCGGTAGCCCTCACTTGCAAGCGAAATTGCCAGCGACTGCATTTGATCTTCATTTGCTCCAAAAAGAGGGCTACGCAACACCTGCGCCAATGGCAAATCATGGCGTGGAGTAACGAGTACGGTTAAGAGTGCAATCAGATCATCAATCTCCAGGGTATTTAATAAGCCCCCAAGGCGTGAACTTTCAAAAGCAAGTTCGGCTTCACGCATGGCGCGCTCGTACTGCGGTAAATACTTGCGGCGCTTAACTAAAAGTAAGAAATCGCTTGGCCGCGGATCGCGCCAAACTTGCTCCCCATCCACCGACTCCAGCACACGACGCGTTTGCATCACCTCGCGAATAATTTGGGCGATACGCTGGCCCTCACAATAGCGCTGCACGACACTGCCCGTCTCACTCGAATCCGGCAATGGGCCTGCAAAGGCATTGCCCGATCGCTCATGCGTCTCGTGTTCTACCAGAGGAATTAAAGGGAGTAAATAGGCTTCACCTTGATTGACTGCATTTGCTCTTGCATCCAGCGAGTGTGGTGCTGTCCATGCCGTAGTTTGCAGCGTATAGGGGTAGCTTTCTGGCAAGAGTGCGCTGGTAAAGGTACGATTAACGGCATCATTAATGTTTGGCGCATTACGCCGAGTCACGTCGAGCTCAATTAAATCCGCGCCCAGCTCGCCCTGCAAAAATTCTTTTGCAGTGTTAAAAAGACGTGGGTCGGCGCGCCGAAAACGGTAAATTGATTGCTTTGGATCGCCCACAATAAAAATACTCGGCTTGCTCACGTCAGCGCCATAGCCCTCCAACCACGACCGTAAGATCTGCCACTGCAATGGGTTGGTATCCTGAAACTCATCAATCAAGATATGCTGGTAGCGTGAATCGAGCCGAGCCTGGAGGTAAGCCGCATGGCTCGAATCCGCCATGAGCTGACTTACTCCAATCTCCAAGTCATCAAAATCACGCACGCGCATCGCCTCTTTGCTGGTCTGCACATGGGCAAGCATCGCTGCGCTCATGGCAAACCAGGCGGTATTCAGTTTTAGAGCAGATGCTTCGCGCTCACGCTGAACATTGGCTAAAAATGCTTCTGCCCAGGCCTCTTTGCAGGCAATGTAACTGGATTCGCTGATGCCCTGATCGGTTTTGTTCAGCCATTTTTTTAGATCCGCGGATACTTTGGAATTGGCGGTGCGCGGCGTTTTATCTTTCGTTAAGAAAATCGCTTCAAGCGCTGCGATTAACTCGTTGAGTTGCGTAATATCCAATCCGGCTTTTTTGGCTTCAATCGCTTTTTCAATTACTGCACAGTAATTTTTTTCGGTTTGCGTACTATTGGCAAAGCAACGCATCAGGAGCTCTAAATCGGCAAGGGCATTCGGGGTGTTCCACAAGCGCAAGACGGCATCGGGCGCACTAACCTGCGTCAGCATCCCTTGCAGCTCCTTAATGGGAGTAGTGCCCCGCTCGGCGCAGTGCGCCTCAAAAAAAGTCCACGCACCCCGTTGCTTAAATGCACTGTAGCTGCCTGTTAAAAATTGCAGGGTTTCATGAGCACCGAGCTGTTGTAATAGGGTTTCGTAATGGGACTTAAGCTCCTCGGGTACTTGACTCCACCAATCGGCTAAACATTCCTCCTGTAGGCGCTTACTATCTTCGCGCAAACTAAATCCTGGCTGAATGCCAATCGATACCGGGGCAGCGCCCAAGAGCTTGCCAAACCAGCCATGGAAGGTATCAATCACAATGGCTTGTGGGCTGGCTAGCACGGTTTCATATAAGGCACGGGCTTGGGGTACGGCGGCTTGCGCCTCGGTGTCATTCAGGCCACGCTCAAGCAGGGCAGCAAGTAATGTTGCCTCATCGCATCGGGCAAATTGCTCCAAGAGACCATACAAGCGCTCGCGCATCTCTTGGGCAGCCTTGCGCGTAAACGTTAATGCCAGAATTTCATGGGGCTTGGCTCCGGCCAATAAGATGCGTACCAGACGCGCCACTAGCAGCCAGGTCTTGCCGCTACCGGCGCAAGCGGACACCATCACTGAGCGCGCTGGATCGCACGCGCGTTGCTGATTGGATTGCGCTCGGGTCACCACATCCCCTTTCTGCAAATACCGCGCGACTCACAATAACGGCACACACTATCGGGTGCAAATGCATTGATGGTTTTACGCGCCCACAATAGCTCCACATCCTCGGTCATTTGTGCGATGGATTGCTTGGCCGTATCGGCTAGGTCGGCAACGGCAACCGAACGCTCTGCGCTGCCATGGCCATTTTTTAATTCGGTTTTCAGCGCAACCCACCCCGCTTCCGTAACCGATCGCCCTTGCATCGGCACATTGGAGTCGGCATCCGTCACTGCGCGTGCATAGATTAACAACTGCGGATCATCTAAAACGCCAGCGGCACGATCGCGCACTTTTTTTACTGTCTGGTGCTTATAGTCGAGCACTGCTGCGCTTGCCGAATCAATATGGGTATCGATGCGATCCACATACCCTTCGATGCGCATCATCCGCAGGTCTCCGTCCTCGGTTGTGAACGACAAATCAAAGCCAACCTGAATTTCGCCATCAAGGTAATGCCAGCCTTCGGCCTCGCGTTGCAATTCCCACTCAATAAAGCTCGGAATTTGTTTTTGCCAATCGCGCAGTACACCCAGCACGCGCTCGTCGCCCTCAATCAACCTGGCAAAAATCCGCTCAGACGTCTGGTTTAAATGCTGCACCATCCACGCACGTCGCGCAGGACTACCATAGGCAATCGCAGCCAAATTGGTTTGCTCTTCGGTTTTGAGTGCCCGGAAAAATTGATGCAATACCGAATGAATGGTTTGCCCAGCTAGGGATGCGTCGACGCCGTCATCAAAGCCATGTTGCTTGCGCAAGCCAAGCAAACTGCGGACATAGTAACGATAAGGGCAGTCACGTAAGGTGCGATATGCACTGGGGCTCATGGATAAAGGCAAAGGTAATGCCGCATTGGGCGTCGCGCTGGCGCCGTCCATGCGCTCGCTATAGCCCACGCGTTTTACGCCTCCAGTGGAGGTATCCTGGTCATCTCGCTTCCAATCTGGCAAGGCCATTTGCAAACGCTGAATCCATGCAGCAGCACGAATGGGCTCACCATTACTGCTTTTACTTTGCCAGAGCAAATCCACTGCGGGGCAACTCACTAAGAGCTGCGAGAGATCGCGCGCTTGTTGTTTGAATTCATTTTCAATCGTCGATCCGTGCAGCAGTCGATTGAGCGCTTCTGAAAAAAACAAGGGCGGCTCAGAAAATGCCGGCAACAGATTTTCATCGCAGCCAACCACAATCACGGCATCGAATTCTCGCAAGCGCGTAGAACTTAAGGGCAAGATACTGAGATTGGCCTGCGCCTGCTTACTGTCCTCTTGATAGGAAGCCTCTTCGATTGCCGAGCTTAAAAGGCTGATCCATTCGCTGAGTCGCAGCTGGATTGGCTTCGTCGCACTTGTCTGCAATGGCATCTCTAAGGTCAAAAGTACATCCAGCAATTGCTTGCCAGCAGAGTCTGCAGCCAAGGTCGTTGCCATACCAAATGCTGCGATGTCGCCTTGTAACTGCTGGTAGGCCTGCCTTACATCCACATTTTTACTGCGCCACTGAACCGCGCGGCCACGCACGCGCTGAAGCAACTCTAATAGCAAGGGATTGGCGGGCGCTTGACGAAATACGTTGCCGTAGCGCACCCCTTCCATTGCAATGTAGAACGATTCCCATCCTGAATGGGCTTGGCTGGCGATCAGGCGATCTTCCAGTTCGGCAATCAAGCCGTTGCAGTCTTGGGGATCTTTTCCTAAGATGGCTGATATATCGACAAACGGGTTTTGTAAAAACTCCAATAGATCGGCAGCACTAGGACCCTCTTTGGGCGCGCGGATCAGGGAGAGCCAACTGTGCAGGGCTGCTGCAGCGCGCGTCGTCGATAACTTCCAGCCCGTTTCATCCCGAATCGCGAGCGCTCGACCAAAACGCGCCAAGAGTGCGCGGGTTCGGCGGGCCGCTAAACGGTCTTGAGCAACGAGTGCGATGTTTTTCTTGCCAGCGATGATGTGCTGCTCAACGCTTTTGGCAGCCATCCATGCCAACTCTTCAAATCGATTGGCCGAGAGCAAGCGCCACTGACCTCGATACGCGGTTTTGGCATTGTGAATCGCGTCTTGTTTTGCTTGGCTTGCTTCACCCTCTACCGCCGATAATGCTTCGGGCCACAAGCCAACATCGCTCCAGTTCAGACCAATATCAATTACTGGAGCATGAACTGCGTACTCGTCCATAAAGCGCTGCATCACAGCGCGATCACTTGCGAGGCCATCGGCGGTTTGAACCCAAATAAAAGGCCTTGCATGCTGCGCCTCTTTTGCAGTCCGTAAGTATGCTGCGAGTGCAAGGTGCTTACGCACAATCGGGTTACCTGCATCGCTGAGGTAACGCCAAAAGAGCAGCAATACCTCTGCCTCTCGGTCGACCACCTTGCGGGCTAGTGCTGGATAAGCCTGTTCGATCGCGTTATCCAGCAATTGCTCTAATGAGGACAACCATGCATCAGCCGATGACGCGCCCTCTTGGGGATCGAGCGCAAGTGGCGACAGGGATAACTGGGACAACACAGTGCTCGATAAGGTGTCGCAGGCGGCAATAATGGCCTGAGCTAAACCCCATGCTCCTGCCTCACTCTCCGCCTTAAACCAGACACGCAGTTTGGGGTGCGCTTGAAGTGCGGCATGCACCGCTAACCAACGCTCTAGGGGTGTTTGGGCTTTTGGAAATACCCAGCTTTGCGGGGCAGATCCCAGCCAATCCTGCAGACTCATTACCTCCGGCAAAAAGGCAATCTGGGGGTTGATTTCTGCGGGGCGATGGCGCTCCAAACTACTGCGCAAGGCCATTAATGGTCCAGCCGTACTCAAGACAACCAGGGGTCGCTGACCTGTTTGCTTGGCCACATTCCATATACCGCCAGAGAGGGTTTCTAGCGCATTCCGATCAGGACGAACCGACCACGCCTGCGGCCGCCCATATCCTGGCGTATCACGCAAAGAGATGCTCGGAAAGGCAGCGGGGGTTTTCATGGGCGATTGGATTTATGCGGTAATCTGTTGTTTTAGGCAGGAAAGCTGGCTTATTGCTAATATAAGCTTCGACATACTAATAAATAAGGAATTTTTCATGGGTGCCGGCATTAAATACGTCAGTGACGCTTCATTCGAGCAAGATGTTCTCCAATCTGATAAGCCTGTTTTGCTTGATTTT
>CANHMJ010000001.1 GCA_947461805.1 Burkholderiaceae bacterium | reverse complement strand
GTAGTGCATCCTGCTGCGGGCAATTGGTCCGGAACCCTCTTGAATGGGTTGTTATTCCGCTACCCTGAGCTTAAGCAACTGCCTCGTGCTGGAATTGTGCATCGCCTCGATAAAGAGACATCGGGCCTTATGGTGGTGGCGCGGACCGATATTGCGCAAACGGCATTGGTACGCCAGCTACAAGAGCGTACTGTCGGACGCCGCTACTTGGCTTGGGTATGGGGAACACCAGCAGCCCAGGGAAAAATACAGGCCATGGTGGCGCGGGATCAACGCGATCGCCTCAAAATGGCAGTGCATTCGATTCAGGGCAAGCCTGCCATTACGCTCTATCGGCGATTGGCCAACGGCCACTTTTTACAAGCGCCAGTATCGCTCCTCGAGTGCCGCCTTGAAACCGGGCGCACCCATCAAATTCGGGTTCATTTAGAGTCTTTGGGATTCCCCCTCCTAGGCGATCCGGTTTATCGCAAAAAAGCGCCAAACGCAGCCAAAGAGTTGCCATTGCATCGGCAAGCCTTGCACGCATATGCCTTAAGCTTAATTCACCCCGAAAGCAATGAACTGGTCCAGTGGTACCGTTTGCCGCCAGACGATCTAATGGCTTTACTGCCAGCCGTCGGCATGACCGATGCTGATTTGCCGGGTGAGCCAAAACTAGAAATACCCATTGCATCATGAGTGAGCAAGGCAGTGAATTTCAAACCATCCATGGGCTGCGGGTGCTTGTTCCGAATTGGCCAGCCTCACCTCAGATTGGATCGTTTTGTACCACCCGAGCTGGGGGCGTTAGCAAAGCACCGTTTGATAGCCTCAACTTAGGTCGCTATGTCAACGATGAGGCTGCCGCCGTCAGTGAAAATCGCGCTCGCGCGGTTGCCTTACTCCCGGCAGAGCCGGTATGGCTCAAACAGGTTCACGGCACCCGGGTTTGGGACGCAGATCTGACTTGGACTGAAGAGATCATTGAGGCCGATGCAGCGGTGACCACCAAAACGAATACGGTCCTTACGGCAATGGCGGCCGATTGCCTGCCTGTCTTAATTAGCAGCCCTGATGGTGGCGTGGTTGGCGCCGCTCATGCGGGCTGGCGCGGTTTATTGGGGGGTGTTCTAGAAAATACCGTGGATGCAATGCAGGCAAAAACAGGGCTCAGCGATGCAGGCCAATACCTTGCCTGGCTTGGTCCGGCGATTGGCCCAATGGCGTTTGAGGTGGGCGAAGAGGTGCATGCCGCCTTCCATGATTATGGTCAAAAATATGGTCTACCGCTACCTGCTGGGGCATTTATGGCAATCGAAAATAAACCCGGCAAGTATTGGGCCAATCTCTATCAATTGGCCCGGCAACGCTTGCTCAGCAAGGGCCTCGCCCATATTTACGGCGGCGAATTTTGTACGGTTCGCGATCAAACTGACTTTTTTTCCCACCGCCGCGATGGCCTATCTGGGCGATTTGCCGCATTTATCTGGCGCCGCGAAAATGAGGCGTAAGCTCTAGGGCTAGGGTTAGTGCTTATAACCCTTGCGAGCCATTCAGCCGAGAATGGGCATATGCAGCAAGCCTGTACGGCTTGCCACGTTGAGAATAGAGAAAAGCATGTTTACTGGAATACCGTCTGGAAAGTCGCCAAGTTTGGCACCGCAACACATGGCTTTGATACCGCCCGAGCGCCTGTCTGAAATTCAGCAGCATTACATGACGGAATTGGCAGCCTACGTTAGCAATCCAGGCGCCCTTGAGATTAAAGATCGGCGTTTTTCTGGCAATGCCTGGCAATCGCCGTGGAGCAAAGCCATTGCTGGAATGTATTTACTAAACTCCAAGCATTTAATGGAATTGGCTGAGGCAGTAGAGACCGATCCAAAAAGTAAGCAGCGCATTTTGTTCAGCACTCTGCAAATGGTCGATGCGCTCTCGCCATCGAATTTCATGGCGACCAATCCAGAAGTGCTCGAGCACATCATTAGCTCGCAGGGACAATCGATTCAAAACGGCATTCTCAATTTGTTGGGTGATCTCAAAAAGGGTAAGGTTTCGCAAACCGATGAAACGGCTTTTGAGATTGGCACCAATTTAGCCACCACCGAAGGTGCTGTGGTTTTTCGCAATCACTTGTTTGAGCTGATTCAATACAAACCACTCACTGAAACTGTCTTTGAGCGCCCATTTTTAATGGTCCCGCCGTGTATTAATAAATACTACATCCTCGATTTGCAGCCCGATAACTCGGTAGTGCGCTACATGGTAAGCCAGGGCCACACCGTCTTTCTGGTGTCATGGAAAAACCCCGATAAATCGATGGCCAAGGTGACCTGGGATGATTACATTGGCGATGGCGTCATTAAAGCCATTGAGGTAACGAGAGAGATCGGCGGGCTTGACCAAATTAATTTGTTAGGCTTCTGCGTTGGCGGCACCTTAGTGAGCAATGCCTTGGCGGTATTAGCGGCGCGCAAACAAAAGCCGGTAGCCAGCTTAACCTTGCTAACTACCTTGCTTGACTTTAGTGACACCGGAATATTGGATATTTTTGTTGATGAGGACACAGTTAAACTTCGAGAAAATACCATCGGCGGCGAGCAAGGCCAATTCGGTTTGATGTCTGGCCTGGACCTGGGAAACACCTTCTCCTTTTTGCGCCCCAATGATTTGGTGTGGAACTACGTGGTTGAAAATTACCTTAAAGGAAATTCGCCGCCGCCATTTGATTTGCTGTATTGGAATGGCGATTCGACCAACCTACCCGGGGCCATGTATTGCTGGTACTTGCGCCATACCTATCTGCAAAATGAGTTGGTGAAGCCCGGCAAACTCAAGGTGTGCGGCGAAAAAGTCGATCTTTCATTGATTGATTGTCCAGCCTACATTTATGCATCGCACGACGACCATATTGTTCCGTGGCATAGCGGCTATCGCTCAACTCAAATTTTAAGTGGCAAGAACCGTTTTGTACTGGGCGCATCCGGTCATATTGCCGGGGTGATTAATCCGCCCGCAAAAAACAAGCGCCACTACTGGGTCAATTCTAGTTTGCCAGCAAAGGCAGAAGATTGGCTTGCTGCTGCTAAGGACGTTCGAGGCAGTTGGTGGCCTGACTATGCCGAATGGCTCACCCAATTTGGCGGAAAGCAAGTGAAGGCTAGTGCTAGCTTTGGGAATGCAAAGTACAAAAAAGGGGTGGCCGCTCCCGGCAAGTATGTCAAAGAAAAAGCGGACGAAGCAACGTAAGAAATTTTTATTAATGAATGCAACACCTTAAAGACGCAACACACATAGAGAAAAGAGGGTAATACGATGTCGCAACGAATTGCTTATGTAACGGGTGGTATGGGTGGAATTGGTACCGCGATTTGCCAGCGGCTCTCTAAAAAAGGGCATTTGGTCATTGCCGGTTGTGGACCGAATTCACCGCGCCGCGATCGTTGGCTCGGCGAGCAAAAAGAATTGGGTTACAACTTTATTGCCTCCGAAGGCAATGTATCTGACTGGACATCGACTGTAGCTGCATTTGAAAAAGTAAAGGCCGAAGTAGGCCGCGTCGATATTCTGGTCAACAATGCAGGCATTACGCGAGACAGCGTCTTTCGTAAGATGACGCCAGAGGATTGGAAGGCGGTAATCGATACCAACCTCAATTCCTTGTTCAATGTCACGAAGCAGGTCATCGAAGGCATGATTGACAATAACTGGGGTCGGGTCATTAATATTTCCTCAGTCAATGGCCAAAAAGGGCAGTTTGGGCAAACCAACTATTCCACGGCAAAGGCCGGCTTACATGGTTTTACGATGGCTCTAGCGCAAGAAGTGGCTGGTAAAGGAGTTACGATTAATACGGTCTCCCCCGGCTACATTGCAACGGATATGGTGAAGGCAATACGGCCCGATGTGCTCGAAAAGATTGTTTCTGCCATTCCGGTAAAACGGCTGGGTACCCCCGATGAAATCGCCTCCATGTGTGCCTACATCGCCTCAGATGACGCTGCATTTGCTACTGGGGCCGATTTTTCGCTCAACGGCGGCATCCATACAGGATAATTCCGAAGCTAAACTGTCAGTTATGGCATTTATGTAGTGCGGAGGATTGGGGATATGGCAACCAGAACAAAACGAGCGGGTGAAGAGCGGCTGATTAAGAAGTACCCTAATCGCCGCCTTTACGACACGCAAACCAGTACGTATGTGACCTTAGTTGACATCAAGGGCTTGGTGATGGCGAATGAGGCATTTAAGGTCGTGGATGCCAAAAACGAAGACGATCTTACGCGCAATATTTTGATGCAAATTATCTTGGAAGAAGAGGCCTGTGGCTCGCCGGTCTTTTCTTCGCAAATGCTATCGCAGATTATTCGTTTTTATGGCAATTCCATGCAAGGCCTGATGGGCAACTACTTGGAAAAAACCATGCAGTCCTTTGTTGATATCCATGGCACATTAAGCGATCAATCCAAAGGCGTTACCGGCGGTACAGATGCGTGGGCGCAAGCCATGAATATGCAGAATCCGATGATGCAGGGCTTGATGGGCAATTACATGGAGCAGAGTAAAGATCTGTTTATGAAGATGCAAGAGCAAATGCAAGGCTCGCAACATTTGTTTAAGGGATTTCCTTTTACGCCGCCCACGCCTAAAAAAGAAAACAATTAGTTGTGGCGGGCAAGGTTGGTTTTGTTTCCTTAGGCTGCCCTAAGGCGCTGGTTGACTCAGAGCTCATCCTCACGCAATTGAGTGCGGAGGGGTATGAGACTGCTAAAGACTATTCGGGTGCCGATCTAGTCGTAGTCAATACCTGTGGCTTTATTGATTCTGCCGTCGAAGAATCGCTTGCAGCGATTGGTGAGGCCTTGTCTGAAAACGGCAAAGTGATTGTGACGGGCTGTCTTGGCGCGCGCAAAAATGACGACGGCTCTGATTTAATTAAAAGCATCCATCCAAAAGTACTGGCAGTGACCGGTCCCCACGCCACCGCTGAAGTGATGCAGGCAATTCATTTGCATTTACCTAAGCCGCACGACCCGTTTATCGATTTACTGCCACCCATCGGCGTGAAGCTAACGCCAAAACATTACGCCTATTTAAAAATATCCGAAGGCTGCAACCATCGCTGCACGTTTTGCATCATTCCCAGCATGCGTGGTGATTTAGTCTCTCGGCCAATCAGCGAAGTCCTGATGGAGGCAAAGCGCCTGTTTGAATCTGGCGTAAAGGAATTACTGGTTGTATCACAAGACACCAGCGCTTATGGCGTTGATATGCAATACCGCACCGGTTTTTGGGATGGCAAGCCACTCAAAACCAAGATGCTCGATTTAGTCAGCGCCCTCAATCAGATTGCGCGCGAACATCAAGCGTGGGTGCGCCTGCATTATGTGTACCCCTACCCACACGTCGATGATGTAGTGCCCATCATGGCTGAGTTTAAAGAGCATGGGTTTGGCCTTTTGCCCTACCTTGATATTCCATTGCAACATGCGCATCCCGATGTGCTCAAACGCATGAAGCGTCCTGCCAGTGGCGAACGCAATTTAGATCGCATTGAGGCGTGGCGCGCTATCTGCCCTGAGCTCGTGATTCGCAGCACCTTCATTGCTGGATTCCCGGGAGAAACCGAAGATGAATTTAGTTACCTATTGGATTTTTTAGATCAAGCGCAAATTGATCGGGCTGGCTGCTTTGCGTATTCGCCCGTAGCGGGTGCCACAGCCAATGCACTTGCGGGTGCACTGGATCAATCAATTCGCGAAGAGCGTCAAGCCCGCTTCATGGCAAAAGCTGAAGTAATTTCAGTTAATCGACTCAAAAGTCGGGTAGGCCAACGCATGCCAATTTTGGTGGATCATGTTAGCGAGGCTGGCGGAATAGGCCGTACCGCGGGTGATGCTCCAGAAATTGATGGAATCGTGCGGATTTTGCCGGTGAGTAAACCATCCAAGCGCTATCGGGTGGGTGATTTTGTGCGTGGAACGATTGTAGATACGCAGGGGCACGACCTGATTGCTCAATTGTAGGCAATCGGGTAAAAATAGCGTTGGAGAGTGAAGGCTTTTCAAAAGAAATTGTTAACTTAAGGGGATTACTATGAGTCGTGAAGTCGTTGTATTAAGTGCGGTGCGTTCTGCCATTGGCGCCTTTAATGGCAGCCTCAGTAGCATGGAGCCATCCGAGCTCGGCGGCATCGTCATGAAAGAAGCAGTTGCGCGATCCGGCGTGAACCCCCAAGACGTTAATTATGTTACGGTTGGCAATACCATCCCAACCGACAGCCGTTATGCCTACGTTGCACGCGTTGCGTCCATTCAGGCAGGCTTACCGATGGAGTCGGTAGCGATGTCCTTAAACCGCCTTTGCAGCTCTGGCTTGCAGGCGATCGTCACCACATCACAGGCCATCATGCTCAACGATTGCGATTACGGCGTTGGCGGCGGCGTTGAAGTGATGTCCCGCGGTATGTATGGCTCTCCTGCGATGCGTAGTGGCGCGCGCATGGGCGATACCAAAATGATTGACCTGATGGTTGCGGTCTTAACTGATCCATTTGGCGTCGGACACATGGGCGTCACTGCTGAAAATCTCGCTGAAAAATGGAAATTGACCCGTGAAGAACAGGATGCATTTGCGGTAGAGTCGCACCGCAGGGCTAGCGTAGCGATTAAAGAAGGCCGCTTCAAGTCGCAAATTGTTCCCATCACCATCAAGTCACGCAAAGGCGATGTGGTATTTGATACCGATGAGCATTGCAAGCCGGATACCACCATGGAAACGCTCGGTAAGATGAAGGCAGTTTTCAAAAAAGAGGGCGGCACCGTTACTGCAGGTAATGCATCTGGGATTAATGATGGCGCAGCATTTTTTGTGTTGGCTGCTGCCGATGCCGCTGCTAAAGCCGGCCAAAAGCCGATTGCCCGTTTGGTGTCCTACGCCGTGGCCGGTGTTCCCAATCACATCATGGGCGAGGGACCGATTCCCGCATCCAAAATTGCGTTAACGCGCGCCGGTTTAAAGTTGGATCAAATCGATGTGATTGAATCCAATGAGGCCTTTGCTGCCCAGGCTTTGGCGGTTACAAAAGGTCTAGGATTAGATCCCGCCAAGACCAATGTGAATGGCGGTGCAATTGCACTTGGTCATCCGATTGGCTGCTCGGGCGCTGCCATTGCAACCAAAGCAATTCATGAACTGCAGAGGGTGAATGGCAAGTACGCCTTAGCCACTATGTGCATTGGTGGCGGCCAAGGAATTGCGGTTGTGTTTGAGCGCCTGTAAGTTGCGCGAAGCGATTCAGTAAACTTATTGGGCTATTAACGCCAATGCGGCATCTAAGCCGACTCGGTCAAATGCCGCGTCGGCTTTTTCTTTGACGACGGGCTTAGCGCGGTAAGCAATGCTCAGGCCCGATCCGTCCATCATCAATAAATCATTAGCGCCATCGCCGATGGTAATGGCTGCAGTTTTTTTACACCCCAAGGTCTTGCAAGCATTCTTAACATGCGTATTCTTGCCAGTCGCATCGACAATATCCCCTAATACCAAGCCGGTTAGCTTTCCATCTTGAATTTCTAAGGTATTGGCGTGGGCTTCTGTAAAGCCAAGATCACGCTGCATGCGCTGCGTAAAAAAAGTGAAGCCACCCGAAACCAGCAGGGTATGTAATCCGGCTGCATTGGCAGCAGTCAGTAACTGGGTAGCGCCTGGATTGGGTATTAGGCGTTCACGATAGACTGCCTCCAGCACAGATTCTGAAACGCCTTGAAGTAATGCAACACGGCGGCGCAAGCTTTCACTAAAGTTGGCTATTTCGCCGCGCATCGTTGCCTCCGTAATCGCCGCCACTTCCGCCTTCTTACCTGCAAAATCGGCAATCTCATCAATGCACTCAATATTGATTAAGGTGGAATCCATATCCATCGCCAAAATTCGTAAGCGAGCAGGCTTAAAGGAGGGCGCTAAAAAAGCCAGATCAAGACTGAGGCTAGAGGCCAGTTTACGAAAGGCCTCACGCTCGGTTGGAGCAAGCTCGCGCGATACCTGCCAGCGCTGGGCGTGCGTATTGCACACTAAGATACAGCCCTGGTTGTCAAAGGGCTTAAGCGATAGGCCTAAATTGGTTGCCAGATTGCCCAAGGTGTTCGATAGGCCACGATCGATCGGGGCAGTGGACAGCACAACAATAATTTGGCCAAGGCTCATAGTGGGTTTCTCATAAGGCCATAGTAAGCGAATTTTGATTCAGAAAAGGATGGATTGAATAGGGTATCTACTGGTTTATGCGCTCGCCAATGTGGGCGATGCGCTCAGGTGCTTTAACAGTCGACGTATTTGATCTAAGCGCTGTTCTAATTTATCAAAGTCACCGACTTTTTGAGGTAATACCTTGAGTCGATCTTGGCCGTTGAGTAAAACCTGTTTATTGGATTGCACTAATTGAATAATGCGTAGCGGATCAATCGGCGGGTTCGGAATAAAGGTAAGCTGAATGGCGGTTGGCCCGGCATCAATTTTCTTGATACCAAAACCACTCATCTCCAGGCGCAGGCGGTGGGTCTCGTAAAAAGACTTTGCGGGATCTGGCAAATCCCCAAAGCGATCGACCAGCTCCTCACGCAAACCCATTAGCTCAGAAAAATCGTGGGTTCCTGCAAAGCGTTTGTAAAGCGAAAGGCGTTCATGTACGTCGGGGCAATAATCTTCTGGCAGCAGCGCTGGAACGCCTAAATTGACATCGGTCGTGACCTGCAGTGGCGCTAACAAATCGGGCTCTTTTCCGCTACGCAGGGATTTAACTGCGCGATTGAGCATCTCGGTGTAGAGCTGAAATCCAATTTCATGAATATCGCCCGATTGTTTATCGCCCAGCACTTCACCTGCACCCCGAATTTCTAAATCATGCATTGCTAAGTAAAAGCCGGAGCCCAATTCTTCCATTGCCTGAATGGCGTCCAGCCGCATTTTGGCTTGCTTACTTAAAGCCTCTGGATCAGGCACTAATAAATACGCATAAGCTTGGTGGTGCGATCGGCCAACCCGGCCACGCAACTGATGCAGCTGTGCCAAGCCAAATTTATCGGCGCGGTGCATGATGATGGTGTTTGCTGTCGGCACATCAATGCCGGTTTCAATGATGGTGGTGCAGAGCAAAATATTACTGCGTTGCGTTACAAACTCCCGCATGACGGATTCGAGTTCGCGCTCATGCATTTGCCCATGCGCAACGCTAATGCGCGCCTCGGGGATTAGAGTTTGCAAGGCATGCCGACGATTCTCGATCGTTTCCACTTCATTGTGTAAAAAGTAGACTTGCCCACCACGTTTAATTTCGCGTAGTACTGCTTCGCGCACAACGCCATCGCCTTCGCGCCGTACAAAGGTCTTGATTGCCAGACGTTTTTGCGGTGCGGTTGCAATCACCGAAAACTCCCGCAATCCTTCCATGGCCATGCCTAATGTTCTTGGAATCGGCGTGGCGGTGAGCGTCAAAATATCGACTTCAGCTCGTAATGCTTTCAGGGCATCCTTTTGACGTACGCCAAAGCGATGCTCCTCATCGACGATAACGAGACCAAGACGCGCAAATTGGGTTTCTTTCGAAAGCAATTTATGGGTACCGATGACGATATCGGCCTCACCATTGGCGATCGCCTCGAGTGAGGCATTAATTTCCTTGCTGGTTCTAAAGCGAGAGAGTTCCACAATCCGCACTGGCCAGTCAGCAAAGCGGTCTTTCCAAGTGGCCACATGCTGTTCGGCAAGTAGGGTAGTTGGCGCCAGTATCGCCACCTGCTTGCCACCCATGACTGCAATAAAACTGGCGCGCAAAGCAACCTCGGTTTTACCAAACCCCACATCACCGCAGACGAGGCGATCCATTGGCGTGCCACTCGTCATATCTCCAATTACCGCGGTAATGGCATTGGCTTGATCCGGCGTTTCTTCGAAGCCAAAACTTTCGGCAAAGGCAGCGTAATCGTGCGCGGAATATTCAAATGCATGCCCTTGGCGTATTGCTCGGGCGGCATACAGACTCAATAACTCAGCGGCAGTATCGCGAATTTGCTGAGCGGCCTTGCGTTTGGCTTTATCCCACTGGCCGGAGCCTAATTGATGTAAGGGTGCTGAATCAGGATCTGCGCCGGCATAGCGGGTAACCAATTGCAGCTGATGCACTGGCACGTATAAGGTAGCTTGATTGGCATAAATCAAATGCAAGAATTCTTCAAAAATGGGGGCTTCTTTGGGTGGCGCTAGGTTGAGCAAAACCAAGCCTTGGTAGCGACCAATGCCATGTTCCACATGCACTACCGGATCGCCGATCTTAAGCTCGGCCAAATCCTTGAAGAGCATGTCGGGATCGCTTGCTTCTTTGCTGCTGTCTTTGCGGCGCTGACGCGTAGTTAAGGTAAAAAGCTCCGCCTCTGTAATGAAAAGGAGGCCCTGACTTAGCCAATCAAAGCCATTTAAGAGTGGGGAGACAACTAAGGCGAAGGGCGCAGTACCTTTAACAAACGTAGCCAAGTCATCCAGAAGCACTGGATTAAGCGGGTACAGGCTGCTGCCCCCGTCTCCCGTTACCGAATTGCTCTCTTCAAAAAGTGCGCGAATCGATTCACGGCGACCCGCACTATCACAACAAATCACAATGCGGCGATGGGCATGCGCAACCTGTTGACGGAGTCGCCCAATCGGATCATGGTCACGCCGGTGAATGCCAACGTCGGGCACCGATAAAAACTGGGGCGGCTCATTCGCTTCGGCGTGCGAAACAATGCCATCGCGATTCAGTACGAGGCGGGCATTACTTTTTGAAAGACTAAAAAATTGATCAACATCTAAGAAGAGTGCTTTGGGCGGCAGTATCGGGCGATCTAAATCGTGCTTGAGGAAGGCATACCGTTGCTCCGTATCTTTCCAAAAGCTACGTACCGTCTCTTCTGCATCGCCAACGGTAACTAACCAAACCGGATCACCCGAGCGAGGGAAGTAATCAAATAGGGTGGCAGACTCGTCAAAAAAGAGGGGTAAATAGGATTCAATACCCGCACTCGGAATACCTAAGTTAGCATCTTTATATATTGAGCAACGCGTTGGGTCACCCTCAAATACTTCACGCCAGCGACTCCGAAACGCGGTGCGCGCTGCATCGTCAAATGGGAACTCATGGCCTGGCAATAAGCGAATTTCTTTAACGGGATACAAGCTGCGTTGCGTATCGGGATCAAAGGCGCGCACTTGCTCAATTTCATCGCCAAACAAATCCAATCGATAAGGCAATGCCGATCCCATTGGGAATAAATCAATCAGGCCGCCGCGCACACTGTATTCTCCAGGCCGCATTACTGCGCTGACCGGGTCGTAGCCCGCTTGCTGCAACTGCAAGCGCAGCGCGCTTTCATTTAGGCGATCGCCTTGCCGAAAGAAAAAGGTGTGGCCAGATAAGAATTCCGGTGGGCCGAGCCGTTGCAGTGCAGTAGTGACTGGCACCAAAACAATG
Organism: Burkholderiaceae bacterium; assembly: GCA_947461805.1. Lineage (GTDB taxonomy): Bacteria > Pseudomonadota > Gammaproteobacteria > Burkholderiales > Burkholderiaceae > Polynucleobacter. The sequence goes on along the minus strand of CANHMJ010000001.1, from coordinate 25,922 downwards.
TCACAGGTACCGGCGAGCATTTCATACAGGGTGGCGAGGCGCTCGGATACCAAATCCTGATGGGGTGAAAAATGGTCGTAGGGAAGAATCTCCCAATCGGGCAACAGCCGGGTTTTTAATTGTGGGGCAAATGCGGGGATTTCTTCTAAGAGGCGTTGCGCTTCTTGCGCTTGGGCACAAAACACCACCATTACGGAAAAATCAGCCCGATGCCGTAAGGCAGATTGAGCGATCAGGGCGGCATCAGCAGAACCTACTAAGCCGGAGAAGGTAAAGCGCTGCCCAGCCCGCGGAGCAGGTATGGGGGGCGCTTGATTTGTTCCATCCGACATCTAGCCTCATTATAGAATCAGACATGCGCGACATTCTTTCTTCATGCCATGCCATTCTGCCAACTGCTGGTACTGGCTCTCGTTTGGGTGGAGCGATGCCCAAGCAGCTTCGCATTCTGGCGGGCAAGCCCATGCTGGCATTTGCGCTCGAGGTCCTAATTGCAACGCCTGAGATTGAGTCGATTTGGGTTGGTGTCAGCCCTAGCATGCACGCATCCGGTGATTTCGCTGCGTTTCAAGAAAGCAGCAGCGCTCTTTTAAATACCAAGCCCAACTACTTTCTGCCGACCGGCGGATCAAGCCGTCAAGAAACAGTCTTAAATACCCTGAAGGCGATGCTCGATGCGGATATCCCGGGTGAGGATTGGATTTTGGTGCACGATGCCGCGAGGCCAGGCATCACCTCAGAATCCATTCAAGATTTGATTCATGGCGTGCTGGATGCGGACTCTGGAACGCCATTGCACGGCGGTATTTTGGCTATGCCCGTGGCAGACACCCTAAAACAGTCTGCAGCGAACGGTCAGTGGATTGAGGGCACAATTTCGCGGGAAGCGGTTTGGCAGGCGCAAACCCCCCAAATGTTTCGCCTGGCGGACTTGTACGCCGCACTGGAAAATGCAGTATCGGATCGCGCAGCCGTCACAGACGAGGCTAGTGCAATCGAGCGCTTCGGTGGAAAACCGTTATTAATCAAGGGCTCAACACGCAACTTTAAAGTTACGCACCAAGCAGACTGGGATCTGATGGAGCTTGTATTAGGTAAACAGGATGCCTCACTTTAGATGAAAGCAGGGGACGAAATGGCTTCAGGACACAACATAGAACCGAACGGGCCGCCATTTCGGATTGGCCAAGGCTACGACGTGCATGCACTGGTGGAGGGTCGACCACTGATTTTGGGTGGCGTCAGGGTCCCTTATGAAAAAGGATTGCTGGGCCATTCCGATGCCGATGCGCTGCTGCATGCATTGACGGATGCCTTGCTGGGCGCTGCAGGCCTAAATGACATTGGACAGCTTTTTCCCGATAACGATCCCCAATTTAAAAACATGGATAGCCGTATTTTGCTGCGGCGGGCTCTGGAATGCGTCTCCAAGGCTGGCTACCTCGTTGGCAACATCGATGCCACCATCATTTGTCAGCAACCTAAACTGGCTGGCTTTTTGCCAGAAATGCGGACTCATATTGCGGCCGACCTAGGGGTTGCGGTCAATCAAATCAATCTAAAAGCAAAAACCAATGAATTATTAGGGCATCTCGGGCGGGGCGAGGGCATTGCAGTCCATGCCGTTGCATTGGTTTATCGGACCTAAATCAGACTTATCTGATCTTTAAATACGGCTTTAAAACAGCCTAAACCCTTGATCATTGTAGAATTCATCTTTTAGAGTGAAGTTTAAGCAGGGTTTTGTCTGCGGTATTCGCGAGGATGGCGAAATTGGTAGACGCACCAGGTTTAGGTCCTGACGCCAGAAATGGTGTGGGGGTTCGAGTCCCCCTCCTCGCACCACAAGGCATACCTTGGCTTGGGCTTCACATAACCTGATCTTTACAGAAGAGACGAGAATGGCTTTGCAGATAGAAAATTTAGGTCAATTAGACCGCAAGATAACCTTGGAAATTCCCCGTGCTGACTTAGCAAAAGCACGCGCCGCTCGTTTGGCAAAGGTGGGCAAGACCATGAAAATGGCTGGCTTTCGTCCAGGTAAGGTGCCACAAAAAATCGTGGAGCAGCAATACGGTATGCAAGTTGATTTCGAGGTGCAATTTGATAAGGCATCCGAACTGTTCTATGCGCTGAGCAAAAAAGAGGGCATTTTCTTAGCAGGCCAGCCTCGTCTAGAGCCCAAGAGTGAAATTGGCGCTGACCCGATTGTGTTTGAGGCCTTCTTTGAAGTGTTGCCCGAAGTCAAGATTGGTGACCTGAGCAAAGCAGCGGTCAGTCGCTACAGCACGACCATTGGCGATGTCGAAGTTGATCGCGCGCTGGATGTCCTGCGCAAACAACAGGTCCACTACCATCCTCGAGGCGTTGCAGGCGACCACGGTGACGGCGGCAGTAACCTGGCAGCGCAGAACGGCGACAAAATTACCATCGACTTTGTTGGCAAGATTGACGGCGTGGAATTTGCTGGTGGCAAGGCCGAGGGTTTCGAGTTTGTATTGGGTGAAGGTCGGATGTTGCCCGAGTTTGAGGCAGCTGCACTTGGCCTGAAGGATGGCGAAAGCAAAACCTTCCCATTGAAGTTTCCAGACGATTACCACGGCAAAGACGTTGCCGGTAAGACGGCTGAATTCACAATCACAGTGAAGCAGGTCAATTGGCCCCATATGCCTGAAGTAAATGACGCCTTTGCTCTCTCCCTTGGTGTAACCGAGGGTGTTGCCAAGATGCGCAGTGAAGTGCAAGAGAATTTAGAGCGCGAAGTAAAGCGTCGTACCACTGCCTTACTCAAAAATGAAGTAATGGATCAGCTTGAAAAACTCTGCGAGCTCGATGTACCAAAGTCGCTTATTGCCAGCGAGCAAGAGCGCTTAGTTGAAATGGCGCGCCAAGATTTAATGCAGCGCGGCATCCCTAATGCCAAAGATGCGCCTATCCCTGCGGAGATGTTTGCAGAGCAAGCCCAAAAGCGCGTTCGCCTTGGTTTAATCCTGAGTGACCTGGTTAAGCAGCAAAATCTGGTCGCCACCCCCGACCAAATTAAAGCAGAGATTGAAGAGCAGGCCTCAACCTATGAAGATCCCAAAGAAGTGGTGCGTTGGTTTTACAGCGACCCACGTCGCTTAAAAGATGTGGAATCGGTTGTGCTGGAGGCGAATGTGATTCAGTATGTGAGCGGTCTCGGCACAATTACCGATAAAGCAGTAAGCTTTGAAGAACTAAGCAAGCTTAATTAATTGATTGCCCACGAAAGCCCACTCGCATGAACCGTACTGATTCCCATTTTTTCAATGCCAGCAATACCTCTGCCGGTGACCTAGAAACCCGCGGTCTCGGCATGGTTCCCATGGTGATTGAAACATCGGGTCGCGGTGAGCGCGCTTATGATATTTATTCTCGCCTCTTAAAAGAACGCGTCGTTTTTCTCGTGGGCGAAGTGAATGATCAAACAGCCAATTTGGTGATTGCGCAACTCCTGTTCCTAGAGAGCGAAAATCCCGATAAAGAAATCTCGCTCTACATTAATTCGCCTGGCGGCTCTGTCTCCGCCGGCTTGGCTATTTTTGATACGATGCAGTTTATTAAGCCTGATGTCAGTACTCTATGTATGGGTATGGCTGCCAGCATGGGTGCATTTTTATTGTGCGCTGGTGCAAAGGGTAAGCGGTACGCCTTACCTAATTCCCGCGTCATGATTCATCAGCCACTCGGCGGTGCACGGGGTCAGGCATCGGACATCGAAATTCAGGCGCGTGAAATTTTGTACTTACGCGAAAGACTCAATCAAATTTTGGCTGACCGCACTGGTCAATCGATTGAAACCATTGCGAAAGATACCGATCGCGATAATTTCATGTCCGCTGATCAGGCCCGGGATTACGGTCTGATTGATAAAGTGATTGATAAGCGACCCTAATTGAGCGATTCTAAAACCCCGACCTCGGCTGACAAGCTCCTTTACTGCTCGTTTTGCGGCAAGAGTCAACACGAAGTTAAAAAACTCATTGCTGGTCCCTCAGTGTTCATTTGCGATGAATGCATCGACTTGTGTACTGACATCATTCAAGAAGAGTTGGCCAGTCTACCGTCCGAAAAAGGCGATAGTGGCTTACCTACGCCGCACGAGATTCGCGCTGATTTAGATCAGTATGTGATTGGTCAAGACCAAGCTAAAAAAACATTAGCCGTGGCGGTCTATAACCATTACAAGCGTCTGCAGTATTTACCAGCACCTAAAAAAGAGGTGCCAGCTAAAACGGACGGGGCCGCCGATAGCAAAGACAATAAAACGGCAGCCGAAACCAAAAAATCGAAGCTGCCTGCAAAGGCGATGGTGGATGGCGTTGAGCTAGCCAAAAGTAATATTTTGCTGATTGGACCAACCGGCTCAGGCAAAACCTTGTTGGCGCAAACCCTGGCTCGCTTACTCGATGTTCCTTTCGTGATGGCGGACGCAACGACCTTGACGGAAGCAGGCTATGTTGGCGAGGATGTTGAAAATATCATTCAAAAGTTATTGCAGGCCTGCGATTACAACGTAGAAAAAGCCCAGCGCGGTATTGTTTACATTGATGAGATTGACAAAATTTCACGCAAATCGGATAACCCATCGATTACCCGTGACGTTTCGGGCGAGGGAGTGCAGCAAGCCCTCTTGAAATTAGTTGAAGGAACCATGGCATCGGTGCCTCCGCAGGGTGGTCGTAAGCACCCCAATCAAGATTTCTTGCAAGTGGATACAACTAACATTCTGTTTATCTGCGGCGGCGCATTCGACGGACTCGAAAAAGTGATTCAGCAGCGCACCGCCAAAACCGGCATTGGTTTTAGTGCGGAAGTACCGGGCAAGGATGACCGCGGCTCCAGCGAGCTACTCAAAGAAGTTGAGCCAGAAGATCTGATTAAGTTTGGTTTAATTCCGGAGTTGATTGGCCGTTTACCGGTCCTAACTACCTTAGCTCAGCTCGATGAAGCTGCCTTGATTCAAATCTTGACTGAACCCAAAAATGCATTGGTGAAGCAATATCAAGCCCTTTTAACCATGGAAGGGGCTGAGCTCGAAGTGCGTCCCGAGGCCTTGTCAGCGATTGCCAAGAAAGCCATTGCCCGCAAAACAGGTGCTCGCGGTCTCCGCTCGATTCTAGAAGGCGCCTTAATGGATGTCATGTATGACTTGCCATCCCTGCGTAATGTGCAAAAGGTGGTGATAGATGAAAGCAGCATTCAGGGTCTCGGTAAGCCGCTTTTGGTCTACAAGCAGAGCGAATCCCCTGCCCAGAAGCAGGAATTGTCGAAAAAAGCGTAATTCGGTCTGTTTTAACCCTGTTTTGCCTTGTTTTTATCACTTTTTTGCCGTTTTGCCCTTGCAATTCAGCAGCCCAAACCCATATAAGTAGTATCCTGATCATTGAAATACCCCTTTTAAGTAGCTTTTGGTACTTTTGAGATTTCTTTGAGCGTTTGACTACTTTGGAGGATTTGCCCCATGCCTGGCCATTTATTACTACCCTCTGAACCGATTCAACTGCCTTTGCTCCCCTTGCGGGACGTAGTTGTCTTTCCCCATATGGTGATCCCCTTATTCGTGGGACGTCCCAAATCAATCAAAGCCCTTGAAGCCGCTATGGAAACCGGTAAAAGTGTTTTGCTGGTTGCTCAAAAGACAGCCGCAAAAGATGAACCTTCCGTTGAGGATTTATACGACGTGGGCTGCATCGCCAGTATTTTGCAAATGCTCAAATTACCCGACGGTACCGTGAAGGTATTGGTTGAGGGTTCGCAACGCGCCGAAGTCAGTCAAATTGAAGATGCGCTGGGTTACTTTAGCTGTGAAGCAACGCCCAAAGCAATTGATGTCCTCGATGCGCATGAGACCGAAGCCCTGCGCCGCGCGATCATGGCGCAGTTTGACCAGTACGTAAAGTTAAACAAAAAAATCCCACAAGAGATTCTGGCTTCCTTGGGTGGCATTGATGATCCAAGTCGATTGGCCGATACCATCTGCGCGCATTTGCCTGTGAAGCTTGAACAAAAACAGCGCCTCCTGGAAATGACCGATGTGGTCAAGCGCCTAGAGAGTCTCTTGGCTGACTTAGAGAGCGAAATTGATATTCTGCAAGTCGAGAAGCGTATCCGTGGTCGCGTTAAGCGCCAAATGGAAAAGAGCCAGCGCGAGTACTACCTCAATGAGCAGGTCAAAGCCATTCAGAAGGAGTTGGGTGAGGGCGAAGAGGGTGCCGATCTAGAGGAGCTGGAAAAGCGCATCAAAGCGGCCAAGATGCCGAAAGAGGCACTAAAAAAAGCCGAGTCTGAACTGAAAAAACTCAAGCTGATGTCGCCAATGTCGGCAGAAGCAACGGTGATACGTAATTACATTGATACCTTAGTAGGCCTGCCTTGGAAAAAGAAGAGCAAGGTCAATAATGATTTAGATAATGCCGAGAAGGTGCTCGATCAAGATCACTATGGCCTTGATAAAGTCAAAGAGCGTATCTTGGAATACCTCGCAGTTCAGCAGCGTGTGGACCGTGTAAAAGCCCCCATCTTGTGCCTCGTCGGCCCTCCCGGTGTTGGTAAAACATCCTTGGGTCAGTCGATTGCGCGCGCCACCAACCGCAAGTTCGTGCGCATGGCCTTGGGCGGCGTACGCGATGAGTCCGAGATCCGCGGCCATCGTCGTACCTATATTGGCTCGATGCCGGGCAAGATTCTATCTAGCCTAACGAAAGTAGGTGTGCGTAATCCCCTGTTCTTGCTGGATGAAGTCGATAAGATGGGCATGGATTTTCGAGGGGACCCAGCCAGTGCTTTATTAGAGGTGCTGGATCCAGAACAAAATCACACATTTCAAGATCATTACGTCGAAGTTGACTTCGATCTCTCCGATGTCATGTTTGTGGCTACTGCCAATTCCTTAAACATTCCAGGACCACTCCTGGATCGCCTTGAGGTGATTCGTCTGGCAGGTTATACCGAAGATGAAAAAACCAGCATTGCTACAAACTATTTGATTCCGAAGCAAATCAAAAACAATGGTTTGAAAAAGGGTGAGCTACAAATTGAAGAGAGTGCGATTCGAAGCATGATTCGCTACTACACTCGCGAAGCCGGTGTGCGCTCGCTTGAGCGCGAGATCAGTAAGGTCTGCCGCAAAGTGGTGAAGTTATTGCTACTCAAAAAAGAAGCTGCGCCCATTACCGTTGATGCGGATAATTTAGAAAGGTTCCTGTCCGTCAAGATCTTTGATTACGGCTTGGCCGCAAAAGAGAATCAGCTCGGACAAGTGACTGGTTTGGCGTGGACTGAGGTGGGCGGCGATCTACTGACGATTGAAGCGGCGCTGATGCCAGGCAAGGGTGTGATTACCCGTACCGGCTCCTTGGGTGACGTTATGAAAGAGTCAGTCGAGGCGGCCAGAACGGTAGTACGTTCACGCGCTCGCGCGCTGGGCATTACCGATGAGGCCTTTGAGAAAAAAGACATCCACATTCACTTTCCGGAGGGTGCAACACCCAAAGATGGGCCATCGGCTGGCATTGCCATCACCACTGCCTTGGTTTCGGTATTTACTGGAATTCCGGTGCGCTCCGATGTTGCGATGACAGGAGAGATTACGCTGCGCGGTGAAGTCTTGCCGATTGGTGGCCTGAAAGAAAAATTATTGGCTGCTCACCGCGGCGGAATCAAGCTTGCCTTGATTCCGGAAGAGAACGTCAAAGACTTAATTGACATCCCGGATAACGTCAAGAATGCAATCGAGATTGTTCCCGTGCGCTGGATCGATAAAGTGTTGGAACTTGCCTTAGAGCGCAATCCTGAAGCATTGCCGGACCCGAGTCCGGACGAGTTAGCCAAAAAGGCGGCGGAAGCGAGTAAAGCTGCTCCTGGCATTTCGGGTGGGGAAGTCTTAAAGCATTAATTGAATCGCTGGGATCTCCCCCTTTGTGCGCCTTGGGCATGGGCTTAATCTAAAAAATGAGCGCCCATGCTGGACTAAGGGTACAATTTCGGTTGATTTATGGGGCGCTTAGCTCAGTTGGTAGAGCGTCTGCCTTACACGCAGAATGTCGGCGGTTCGAGCCCGTCAGCGCCCACCATGCCCTATTTGTGATCTCGATTGGATTTCCTCGTATTTCGATTGCTCACCACTCCCCGTCATTTTATAAACTCTGTGATCATTAATCGGTAAAGCCCATTCATGTTAGATTCTATACGTCAGCACCGTCGATTTATGATGTTCTTTGTGCTGTTGTTGATTGTTCCTTCCTTTGTTTTTTTTGGCGTATCCGGCTACACCGATTTCTTTGAACAAGAAACCGACTTAGTAAAGGTGAATGGCAAAGCCATTACTGCCCAAGAGGTCGATAGCTCGGCTAAGCGTCAGGCTGAGCGCGTTGGCGCTAATTCCCAAATTGCACAAAGTCTGCCGTTTCGCCAAGCGGTATTAGATGAGTTATTGCAGCAACGCCTCCTGGCTTTTGCAGTCAACAAACTGCAGTTACGTATTGGCGATCAAGCGCTGACAAAAAACTTAGCCAACATTCCTGAAATCAAAGCCCTCTATAAACCCGATGGCAGTTTCGACAATACCCGCTACCGCCAGCTTTTAGCCAATGCTGGAATGACAATTGAGCAGTTTGAGGGTGGCCAGCGTTTTGACTTGATGATTCAGCAATTCGTTACTTCTGCAGCACGTACTGAATTACCAGCACCAAAGTTAGCTGGTTTGATTTCCGCCCTGTATGAGTCGGAGCGCCAAATCCAATCCATTCAATTTACAGCAGCTGAATTTGTTTCAAAAGCAAATCCCACCGAAGCCGAGCTACAGGACTTTTATAAAGCCAATGCGCGCTTATTTGAAACCCCTGAGCGCATTGACATTGAGTTTTTAGTATTGCGTGCCGACCCTAAGGAGGATGCCAAGGCCTTTGGTGAAAAAGCCGATCAGTTCGCTAATCTGACCTACGATCAGTCGGATAGCCTTAAGCCAGCCGCGGATAAATTAAAACTGAGCATTCAATCGGTCAACGGAGTTTCTCGTGGCGGCAAAGCAGGGCTTCCAGCCGACCATCCGCTGAATAACCAAAAAGTAATTCAGGCGCTTTTTGGGGACGATGCCTTAAAAAACAAACGCAATACTGAGGCAGTACAAATTGCTCCTGGCGTCTTTGTATCGGCGCGCGTTACCCAGCTCCTTCCAGCGGAAGTATTGCCTTACAGTGCGGTAGCCAGTGAAGTCAAACGCCAGGTTACCGTGCGCAGTGCCGAAAAGCTAGCTAGCGCTGCTGCAGCTGAGCGCTTTATTACTGCTGAAAAAAATCCATCGAGCGCTACTGGATTTGGCTCCCCCATTTGGGTCTCGCGCAACAGGCCAGGAAGTTTAATTGGCCCTGCGCTGGATGCCGTTATGGCAGTCGATCCCAGTAAGTTGCCTATGGTTGTCTCGATTGCGAACGCCGGATCGGGCACTACTTTGTATCGCATCGATCAAGTGCGTCAACCTCCCGCAGCCGATACTAAAATTCGGCAAGCACAATCACAACAAATTCAGGCCTTGGCTGCACAAGCGGAGTTTGTTGGGTTCATGTCTTACTGGCGCAATGAGGCTAACGTCAAAGTCATTAACCCCCTAAAGCAATCCAGCTCTGGTAGTTCGGGCGGTTAATTCTTCTTGGGCATCAGTTGCCCATAAAACGGGGTGAGGGCAGTCCAGACATTCTGAAACAGAATGCTCTGTGCTGCCTCGTTCGGATGAATCCGGTCTGCCTGAAATAAGTCATTGCGCTGCGCGACACCCTCCAAGAAAAAAGGCAGTAGCGCCACTTGCTGACTCTTTGCAATGCGGACAAACAGCTGAGCAAACTGCTGGGTATATTCTTGACCGTAGTTCGGCGGGATGCGCATACCAATCAGCAGCACTTCGGCTCCCGATTTTTTACTCAACTCCACCATGGTGCGTAGGTTCTTTTCCGTTTCCGCCAGCGGAAGTCCACGCAATGCGTCATTTGCACCTAATTCAATAATGACCAGCTTGGGTTTCTTCTGAGCCAATAACTTGGGGAGGCGTGTTAGGCCTCCGGAAGTCGTTTCGCCACTGATGCTGGCATTCATGATCTCCCACGGACTTCCTTCCTTGTTCAGGCGGCTTGCTAATAAGGAGACCCAGCCACTACCACGTGCAATGCCATACTCCGCCGACAGGCTATCGCCCGTCACCAATAGGGTAGGTTTAGTAGGGTCTTGTGCTTGGGCTGGGCCGATTAATGTCAGCCCGAGTAAGATGGTAGCAATGCAAAATTTCAAGCGATATTCCTTATGAGCAATCAATCGGTTGTGCTGCATGCTCAGCAGCTGGGTAAGGCGGTCCAAACCAGCGACGGGCCGCTGACTATTTTGCATGACATTTCATTTAGCGTCTGCGCCGGGGAAAGCGTTGCGATTGTGGGTGCATCCGGCTCAGGAAAAAGTACCTTACTTAGCATACTTGCTGGCTTAGATACTCCTAGCAGCGGTCTAGTTGAGCTTGTGGGTGAAAACCTTGCCCAGTTGAATGAGGACGGCCGGGCCCAACTGCGCGGTAAACACGTAGGCTTTGTGTTTCAGTCGTTTCAGCTGATACCGCACCTCAGCGCGCTAGAAAACGTGATGCTGCCCTTGGAACTGCGCGGTGTATCTCTGCACGAAGCTCGGGAACAAGCTTGCTATTGGTTGGATAAGGTGGGCTTAAGCGCGCGGCTCAATCACTTCCAGAAAACATTATCGGGCGGCGAACAGCAGCGTGTTGCCCTAGCCCGCGCGTTTGTTGGTAAGCCAGCTATTTTGTTTGCGGATGAACCTACTGGCAGCTTAGATCAGGCCAGTGGTGGCAAGGTCATAGACCTCTTATTTGACCTAAACCAGGCCAATGGGTCGACTCTGATTTTGGTCACGCACGATGCGGTTTTGGCGGGGCGTTGCGCCCGCCAACTGCACCTTCAAGGCGGGGCCTTGCTAGCCGAGTAAAAATACGGGGTTTTTTAGTCCAAACCTTATAATTAGGGCATGTCTTTTTTCCGTTGTTTGCCTGGGGCCGATGCCCTGTCAGCCTTCCGCCAACAGCGGCTTTTGTCTTCGCTTGCAGAGCAGGGCATTCTAATTTCGGCCATACAGGCCCAATACCTTCATTTCGTATGGTCCGATATTGAGTTGGGTGATGCCCAGCTGGTGGTTTTAGAAGGTCTTTTAAGCTACGGCACGCCTTTTGTTCTAACAGAGCCTAAAGCAGGTTGGTTAGCCGGTCTTGGTAAATCCCCACAACCATCGCAGGCTATTGCGATTCCACGCTTTGGCACGGTCTCACCGTGGGCTAGTAAAGCAACGGATATAGCCCATCAATGCGGTTTACCGCTTCTGCGCATTGAGCGTGGTATCCAATACACCTGGGTTGCTCAAAGTAATTTAAGCATACAACAGCAGCAAACGGTGTTGGCTGCCTTGCATGATCGGATGACTGAAACCGTGGTGGATTCGGTTAATGCGGTAGCGCCGCTCTACCAAACCCTAGAAGATCGTCCGCTACTGCGGATACCGGTAATGGCTGAGGGTGAGGCTGCACTAGAAAAAGCCAATGTGGAGTTGGGTCTTGCGCTATCGGAAGACGAAATTACTTACCTTGCAGAAAACTTTAAACGCCTTGGTCGCGATCCCAGCGATGTTGAGCTCATTATGTTTGCCCAGGCCAATAGCGAACATTGCCGACACAAAATCTTCAATGCCTCATGGACAATTGATGGCAAAGAGCAGGATATCTCCTTATTTGGGATGATTCGCAATACCCATCGCCTGCAACCTAAGGGAACCATCGTTGCGTATTCCGATAACTCGGCGGTAATGGAAGGTTGCGAAGCGCAAACCTGGGCCCCACAAGGCGCTGATCAGCGCTACCAAAAAGAGCAACGGCTAACCCATACCTTGATGAAGGTGGAGACACACAATCACCCCACTGCGATAGCTCCCTATCCTGGAGCGTCGACCGGTGCCGGCGGCGAAATCCGTGATGAGGGTGCAACGGGCATTGGTGGTAGACCCAAAGCCGGCCTCACCGGTTTTTCGGTTTCAAACCTAAACATACCTGCGAGCAATTTGCCGTGGGAGGCACCTTACTACGGCAAGCCAGACCGCATTGCCTCACCCCTGCAAATTATGATCGACGGCCCACTGGGCGGAGCTGCATTTAATAATGAATTCGGGCGCCCGATTCTGGGTGGGTATTTTCGGGTATTTGAGCAAACCATCAATGGCGTGCGCCACGGTTATCACAAGCCCATCATGATTGCCGGTGGCATTGGCAATATTGATGCAATCCATACTGCAAAAAAAGAAATTAAAGCAGGGCATTTGCTGGTTCAGTTGGGTGGCCCCGGTATGCGCATTGGGATGGGCGGTGGCACAGCTAGTTCCATGGCAACGGGCAGCAATGCCGCTGATTTGGATTTCAATTCAGTGCAGCGCGGTAACCCTGAAATCGAACGCCGTGCGCAAGAAGTGATTAATGCCTGCCGTGCTATGGGCGAAGCGAATCCCATTATTTCAATTCACGACGTTGGTGCTGGCGGTTTATCAAACGCTTTTCCAGAACTAGCCGATGGCGCTGGACTGGGCGCCGACTTTCAATTGCGCAGCATCATGCTGGAAGAAAGCGGGATGAGTCCTGCAGAGATTTGGTGCAACGAATCGCAAGAGCGCTATGTATTAGCCATTGATGCTGGGCATTTAGAGATGCTTACTGCTCTGTGCGCGCGTGAGCGTTGTCCTATCTCAGCCGTAGGACATGCAACGACCGAGCGTCAGCTACGCTTAAGCGATTCCAAGGTAAATGGCGCTTCTGATTCTGCATTTCCAATTGATATGCCGATGGACGTATTGCTCGGTAAGCCACCAAAAATGCACCGCGATGTTGCGCACCTTGAACAGCAATTTGCTGAGCTTGATGTCAGCGATGCCAAGTTGGATGAATGCATTGCATGGGTTTTGCAACAGCCGACCGTAGCGAGTAAATTATTTTTGATCACCATTGGTGATCGGACGGTTGGCGGACTAAATGCACGCGACCAACTGGTTGGACCATGGCAAGTTCCGGTTGCCGATTGCGCTGTGACACTGATGGATTATGTTGGCTACCGCGGCGAAGCCATGTCGATGGGTGAACGTACCCCCATCGCCGTCATCGATGCGCCCGCAGCGGCCCGCATGGCGGTCGGCGAAGCCATTACCAATTTGTTGGCAGCTGATATTGATGGACTTGATACCGTGAAGTTATCGGCAAACTGGATGGCGGCTTGCGGCAAGCCGGGTGAAGATGCCAAGCTCTTTGACTCGGTCAAAGCAGTCGGCATGGAACTGTGTCCAGCACTCGGCATAGCCATTCCGGTAGGTAAGGACTCCTTATCGATGGCTACGGAGTGGCGCGATGGTGACGCCACCAAAATGGTGATTTCACCTGTCTCCTTGGTGATCTCGGCATTTGCGCAGGTAAGGGATGCACGCAAAACTAGCACACCGCTTTTGCAACGTGAAGATCATGGTCAGCCACTTGACACCGAACTCATTCTGATTGACTTGGGTCGCAGTAAAAATCGCATGGCCGGCAGCATACTGGCCCAAGTTCTAAATCAATCCGGCAAAACAGCGCCGGATCTAGACAATCCGAATGACCTCAAGGCACTGGCAAGTGTAATCATGGCATTGCGCGCTGCGGGTCAGCTCTTGGCCTACCATGACCGTTCGGATGGCGGACTGCTCGCAACCATTGCTGAGATGGCCTTTGCTTCCCACTGCGGCATTTCTATCAATGTGGATATGATTGCAGTCGACTTAACTCAAGAGCCCGATTATGGAGATGCAAAAAATTGGGCGCAGCAAGTGTCCGGTCGCCGTCATGAGCAGACGATTCGAGCGCTCTTTAACGAAGAGCTGGGTGCAGTCATTCAGGTGCGGCGTGCTGATCGGGATGCCGTATTTGCAGTATTGCGTAACCACGGATTAAGTGCCTGCAGCCATGTCATTGGCAAACCCAATACGACGGGCCGAATTGAGATTTGGCGTGATGCCAAAAGCATCTATGCAGAGCCGCGAGAAGTCTTGCACAAGGTATGGCAAAGCACCAGCTGGCAAATCGCTCGTCTGCGCGATAACCCGTCCTGTGCCGATAGTGAATATGCCTTACTCGAAGACATCGATGATCCAGGCCTTGTGCCAACGCTAACATTTGATGCGGCGGATGATGTCTCTGCCCCATTTGTTAATAAAGGCGCTCGCCCCAAAATGGCGATTTTGCGCGAGCAGGGAGTTAATTCCCATGTTGAAATGGCCTATGCCATGGATTGGGCTGGGTTTGATGCGTACGATGTTCATATGTCAGACCTCATCGCCGGTAAGGTGCGCTTAGAGAACTTCCGGGGTCTTGTTGCCTGTGGCGGATTCAGTTACGGTGATGTTCTCGGTGCAGGCGAGGGCTGGGCTAAAACCATTTTGTTTAATGCGCAATTGCGTGAACAATTTTCCACCTTCTTTAATCGCTCGGATAGCTTTGCTCTGGGCGTCTGTAACGGCTGCCAGATGATGAGTAATCTTGCCGGGATTATTCCAGGAGCCGATGCATGGCCTAAGTTCACTCGCAACCAATCCGAGCAATACGAAGCTCGGCTCGTGATGGCAGAGGTTGTCAAGTCGCCATCTATTCTGCTCCAAGGCATGGAAGGCAGTCGGATTCCAATTGCGATTGCGCATGGCGAAGGCTTTGCCAACTTTGGTCTGCAAGGCAATTTAGAAAAATTGCAAGCAAGCGGCTTGACTGCCTTGCGTTTTGTGGATCACCGCGGTAATCCAACCGAGACGTACCCGATGAACCCCAATGGTTCTCCGGGTGGCTTAACTGGTGTTACAACGCTAGACGGACGCTTCACTGTAATGATGCCTCATCCTGAGCGCGTGTTCCGCACGGCACAGATGAGTTGGGCACCAAGCGATTGGCTGCAAACCCCCGATGGGGCAAGTCCATGGATGCGCTTATTCCGTAACGCCCGTCGCTGGGTGGGGTAATGAAAGCATCGATGCCATGCTGATGGAGCCGGTGACCTTTTCTGAATCGGGTGGCATTCGCTATTTGCATTTTGGAACGGAGTTAATTCAAGGGGCGATGCGCATCCGTGACCCCAATGCCATTTACCTTGAATACAACCAGCAAATGATGGCTTGGCTTTTGTTTCTGCAGAGCAATCCCGGAATGCAGGTTGCTCAACTGGGTTTAGGTACTGGCGCGCTGACTAAATTTACCCACCTGCATTGCCCGGCTGTTAAAAATACCGTAGTGGAAGTCAATCCGGCTGTCATTATTGCTGCGCGCAGCATGTTTTTTACGCCCGATGATGATCGGCGTCTCAAAACCATGCAAATCGATGCGCATGCATTTGTTCATGATGGGCGATTTCACAATCACTTTGATGCTCTCCAAGTCGATCTGTACGATGCCATCTGCGACGGTCCCTCGGCTAGCTCGCTTGACTTTTACACCGGCTGTTATGACTTACTGAAGTCGCCTGGCGTGTTAACGGTCAATCTATTTTCTCGGCATAAGAGCTTTGATATCAATCTAAATAATATCTGCGAAGCTTTTGGCGACCGTGTATTGCTTTTCCCGGAATCACACGACTGCAATGTGGTGGCAATGGCTTTTAAGGGGCCGCCCTTGTGCGTAGAGTGGACTGACATCGCCAAGCGAGCCAAATTGATTCAAGAAAAAACTGGCTTAGAGACAGCATCGTGGGCTTCTGGCTTGCGGCATGCCAATGCCAGACAAGAAAACGCCCTCAATATTTAAGGCCAGGTGAGTCAATTCGCCTTGGGTAAAAAATAAGGGGATCCATGATCCCCTTATTTCAAGTAATGAACTGCTAGCTACTGTTGTGAATTGCTTCGCCTATACCGTGACGGTATCTGCTACATCACTAAAGGACTTGATCTTGTCAAAGTTCATATAACGGTATACCTCACTGGCTTTCGCATTGAGCGAACCTAACTGATCGAGGTACTCTTGCATTGTCGGAATGCGCCCCAGTAACGCTGCCACTGCAGAGAGTTCTGCGGAGGCCAAGAAGACATTCGTATCAATACCTAAGCGATTAGGGAAGTTACGAGTTGAGGTCGAAACGGCGGTAGCGCCTTTACGCATCGATGCTTGATTGCCCATGCACAGGGAACAGCCTGGCGCTTCCATGCGAGCGCCCGTGCGTCCGAGAATCCCGTAATAACCTTCTTCGGTGAGAACCATTGCATCCATCTTGGTTGGTGGCGCAATCCAAAGACGGGTTGGGATATCGGTTTTACCCTCAAGTACTTTGCCAGCAGCGCGGAAGTGGCCAATATTAGTCATGCAGGATCCAATAAAGACTTCATCGATTTTGGTTCCCGATACTTCAGAGAGGAATTTCACATCGTCTGGATCATTTGGGCAGGCCAAAATTGGTTCTTTGATTTCGTTGATGTCGATTTCAATAATCTCGGCATAGTCGGCATTGGCATCCGCCTTGAGTAACTGCGGATTGGCGATCCAGGCTTCCATGGCCTTAATACGACGACCTAAGGTGCGCGCATCCTCGTAGCCATTGGCAATCATCCACTTCATCAAAGTGATGTTGGAGCGCATGTACTCAATAATCGGCTCTTTATTCAGGTGCACAGTACATCCACCAGCGGAACGCTCTGCAGAAGCGTCTGACAATTCAAATGCTTGCTCTACTTTGAGATCAGGCAAGCCTTCGATCTCTAAAATGCGGCCTGAGAAAATATTCTTCTTGCCTTGCTTTGCAACCGTGAGTAAACCGCGCTTAATGGCATACAAAGGGATGGCGTTGACTAAGTCACGCAGCGTGATCCCAGGCTGCATATTGCCTTTGAACCGAATGAGGACGGATTCAGGCATGTCTAATGGCATGACGCCAGTCGCCGCAGCAAAGGCAACTAAACCCGAACCAGCTGGGAAGGAAATGCCAATGGGGAAGCGGGTATGGCTGTCGCCGCCAGTACCGCATGTATCGGGGAGCAAAAGGCGATTGAGCCAGCTATGAATCACGCCATCGCCTGGACGCAAAGAAACGCCGCCGCGATTGGTCATGAAGGCCGGCAACTCATGGTGGGTACGAATATCGACTGGCTTGGGATAAGCCGAGGTATGGCAGAAAGACTGCATCATGAGATCGGTTGAAAAACCAAGGCAAGCTAAATCTTTCAGCTCATCGCGGGTCATTGGACCGGTGGTGTCTTGTGAGCCAACGGTAGTCATGTGCGGTTCGCAGTAGGTGCCAGGCCGAACTCCTTGGCCTTCTGGCAAGCCACACGCGCGACCCACCATTTTTTGTGCCAAGCTGAAGCCTTTTTTATTGTCAGGCGGACTAATCGGTAAACGGAACTCCGTTGATGCTGGTAAGCCTAAGGCAGCGCGTGCCTTCGCAGTCAGTCCACGACCAACGATCAGCGGAATGCGGCCACCGGCACGCACCTCATCCAAGATCACGGGCGACTTGAGTGAGAATGCAGCAATCTCGGTACCGTTTTTAAATGCCTTACCTTCGTAAGGGCGCAACTCAATTACATCGCCCATATTCATTTGATCGACATCGAGCTCGATTGGCAATGCGCCAGCATCTTCCATGGTGTTAAAGAAGATAGGGGCAATCTTGGTACCAAGGCAAACGCCGCCAAAGCGCTTATTGGGTACAAAGGGAATATCTTGACCGGTCCACCAGAGTACCGAGTTGGTTGCAGACTTGCGTGAAGATCCTGTACCAACCACATCGCCAACGTAGGCAATTTGATGGCCTTTTTTCTGCAGCAGCTCAATTTGCTTCATGGGCCCGCGCACGCCAGTTTCATCAGGCTCAATACCAGTACGGGGATTTTTTAGCATGACGGTGGCATGCAGTGGAATATCAGGGCGACTCCACGCATCAGGCGCAGGAGAAAGGTCGTCGGTATTAGTCTCGCCGGTGACTTTAAACACGGTCAAGGTCATGCTCTCTGGAACAGCCGGGCGGCTCGTAAACCATTCCGCATCGGCCCAGCTTTGCATTACCGCTTTTGCATGGGCGTTGCCTTTCTCTGCCATCTCTTGAACGTCATTAAAGTAATCAAACATCAAGAGGGTTTTCTTGAGCGCCTCAGCAGCGGCGGCGGCGCACTCTGCATCGGCTAATAATTCAACCAGTGGGGCAATGTTATAGCCGCCTAGCATGGTGCCTAGTAATTCAGTCGCTTTAATACGGGAAATCAAAGGGGATTTATCGGCCCCCTTGGCAACTGCGGCTAAAAATTCGGCTTTTACTTTAGCGGCCTCATCTACGCCAGCGGGAACGCGGTAGCTTATTAAATCAACCAGCTCGGCCTCTTTGCCTTTCGGAGGATTTTTTAGCAAACCAATCAGCTCAGCAGTCTGATCTTTGGTTAAGGGCAGGGCAGGGATGCCAAGTGCTGCGCGTTCTGCAACATGGGCGTTGTAAGCTTCTAACATCGCGTTTCCTATGAATAAGGGGTTGTCAATCAAATGGCAATGCGAGATCGGCAAGGAGCTTGACCTCGATCCAGTCAATTGTAATGTTTTGGCTCGTTTATGGACAATAAAATTTGTAAAAAACGCTATTAAATCGACCTAAATAAGTCGATTTAATGTCCAAAAGACCTTAAAGGGTATGTTCAGCCTTCAGAGCCCAAACCAGGGCAATCACCCACCCAATTAAAGACCAGCCCAAAAACAGATTGAGGGCAAAAATGGCGCCAGTATTGATTCGTTTTTTATAAAACGCAATCGCAAAGGGTAAAAAATAGAACAGAGACAGAATGGTAATTAAAAGGGCAAATACAAAGCGCATGACTGCATACTCTCTATCCCCTTGGGATAAATGGGGATTTGTCTTTAAACCGTCATTTTACTGCCGGGCCCAAATTTTTGATTCTGATCAAGGTATCGGTATAATTAGAATTTCCAACAGAGCCAAAGCGCGATGACCAAATACGTTTTTGTCACTGGTGGCGTAGTTTCTTCCCTAGGGAAAGGAATTGCAGCTGCCTCGCTTGCCGCGATTCTCGAATCCCGCGGCCTGAAAGTCACCCTCCTAAAACTAGACCCTTACATAAACGTTGATCCGGGCACTATGAGCCCATTTCAGCACGGCGAAGTCTTTGTGACGGAAGACGGCGCAGAGACCGATTTGGATCTGGGGCACTACGAGCGCTTTGTATCTGCCAAGATGCGCAAGAGCAATAACTTTACGACCGGTCAGATTTACGAATCCGTGATCCGTAAGGAGCGTCGCGGAGAGTATCTAGGGAAGACCGTGCAGGTCATTCCGCACATTACTAACGAAATCCAAGCCTTTGTCGAGCGGGGCGCTAAAGCCAGCCATGATGGTCAAGTAGATGTCGCCATTTGCGAAATTGGCGGGACCGTAGGTGATATTGAATCCCTGCCGTTTTTAGAGGCTGCGCGCCAAATGAGCCTGCGCTTGCCGCCCCACAGCTGCGCCTTTGTCCACCTGACTTTAGTTCCTTATCTAATTAGTGCTGGCGAACTAAAAACAAAGCCAACCCAGCACTCCGTGCAAAAGTTGCGCGAGATTGGCATCATGCCGACCGTTTTGCTGTGCCGCGCCGATCGTCCGATTCCAGAGGACGAGCGCGCAAAGATTTCCTTATTTTCGAACGTACGGGAAGAGTCGGTCATCTCCGTGTGGGATGTCGATACGATTTACAAGATTCCACAGATGCTGCACGAGCAAGGCATGGATGATCTGATCTGCCGCGAACTACAAATAGAAGCAAAGCCAGCCGATCTTTCCGTATGGACCCATTTGGTTTACGAGATGGAAAATCCCCAACATGAAGTCACGATTGGCATGGTTGGTAAGTACGTCGACTTAACCGAGTCCTATAAATCTTTAATTGAAGCCTTACGGCACGCCGGTATTCATAACCACACCCGGGTGAATATTCGCTACATTGATTCAGAGCAGGTAGAAAAAGATGGGGTTGATTGCCTCGCTAATCTCGACGCCGTTCTTGTGCCGGGTGGTTTTGGTAAGCGCGGTACCGAAGGCAAGATTGCTGCTATCCGTTATGCCCGTGAAAATCGCATTCCTTACCTCGGCATTTGCTTGGGCATGCAGTTGGCGGTCATCGAATTTGCCCGCCATGTAGCGCATATTACAGGGGCTAACAGTACCGAGTTTGATCCTGAAACAGCGCACCCCGTTGTGGCGCTCATTACGGAATGGCTTGATCGCGAAGGGCGTGTAGAAAAACGGGGTGATGATTCGGATTTGGGCGGCACGATGCGCTTAGGTTCGCAGCGCTGCCCAGTGAAAGCGAATACCTTGGCGCACACCATTTATGGCGATGAAGTCAACGAACGTCATCGCCACCGTTATGAGGTCAATAATATTTATGTACCCCGTTTAGAGGAATCTGGACTGGTTATCTCAGCTCGCACTCCAACCGAATCATTGCCCGAGATGATGGAACTACCCAAAGCCATGCATCCCTGGTTTTTTGGTGTGCAGTTTCACCCTGAATTTACCTCGACGCCTCGCGATGGCCATCCACTCTTTTTGGCTTACATTAAAGCGGCATTGGTGCACCACGATGCAAACCAAACGGTGGCAGCATGAAACTCTGTGGATTTGATGTCGGTCTCGATCGACGTTTCTTCTTAATTGCTGGCCCCTGCGTGATTGAGTCTGAGCAGTCGGCTTTGGACATTGCCGGCACGCTGAAAGAAATCACGACTTCACTTGGCATTCCATTTATTTACAAGTCTTCCTTTGACAAAGCCAATCGAACCTCAGGCAACTCCTTTCGGGGTCTTGGCATGGAAAAGGGTTTAGCGATTTTGGCTAAAGTCCGCAAAGAGGTTGGTGTGCCGATTTTGACGGACGTGCATGACATTAGCGAAATTGCCTCCGTCGCTGCGGTGGTGGATGTGATGCAAACACCGGCTTTTTTATGCCGCCAGACTGACTTTATTCGGGCTTGCGCGCAAAGCGGTAAACCCGTGAATTTTAAGAAGGGCCAGTTTCTATCTCCGCATGAGATGCTTAATGTGATTCAGAAGGCCCGTGATGCGGCAGCAGAAGCAAATGTGCCGGATCAATTTATGGTTTGCGAACGTGGCGCCTCGTTTGGTTACAACAATTTAGTGTCGGATATGCGTAGCCTTGCCATCCTGCGTCAGACCCATGCGCCAGTCGTATTTGATGCAACCCATTCTGTGCAGTTGCCAGGCGGACAAGGCGGCAGTAGCGGTGGACAGCGTGAATTTGTCCCTGTGTTGGCGCGCGCTGCAATGGCAGTCGGCATTAGCGGCCTTTTTATGGAGACCCATCCTGACCCAGCAAAGGCGCTATCCGATGGGCCAAATGCAGTGCCATTAAATCGCATGAAGGAATTATTGGAATCGCTTGTTGCAATCGATGCGGTTGTGAAGAAAAGCGGTACTTTTTTAGAAGAGCAGTTTTGAGGAGAAGTTCATGAGCGCCATCGTCGATATTATCGGTAGAGAAATTTTAGATTCACGCGGTAATCCAACGGTAGAGTGCGATGTACTTCTTGAGTCTGGTGTGATGGCTCGGGCTGCAGTTCCATCGGGGGCCTCTACAGGCTCACGTGAAGCGATTGAGATGCGCGATGGCGATGCCGAGCGCTACTTAGGTAAGGGTGTTCTCAAAGCCGTTCAAAACATCAATACTGAAATTGCTGAAGCGGTAATGGGGCTCGATGCCAGTGAGCAAGCTTTCTTGGACCGCACCATTAATGAACTCGATGGCACCCATAATAAAGCGCGTCTTGGTGCAAATGCCACTTTGGCTGTCTCCATGGCCGTGGCTCGCGCTGCTGCAGAAGAAGCTGGTTTGCCTTTGTACCGCTATTTCGGCGGCTCCGGCGCCATGCAACTTCCGGTTCCGATGATGAACATCGTCAATGGTGGTGCGCATGCAAACAATAGCCTCGACATTCAAGAATTTATGATCATGCCGGTGGGTACTGAAACCTTCCGTGAGGCATTGCGTTGTGGCGCCGAGATCTTCCACGCCCTCAAGAAAATTCTGCACGATAAGAATATGCCAACATCAGTTGGTGATGAGGGTGGCTTTGCGCCGAACTTTACCAGCAATAAAGAATGCCTTGAAACCATTTTGCTCGCTATTGAAAAAGCGGGTTACAACGCTGGCGAAGATGTTCTCCTGGCACTGGATTGCGCTGCAAGTGAATTTTATAAAGATGGCAAATACCATCTCGCTGGTGAGGGCCTGCAGCTTAGCTCGACTGAGTTCTCGGATTACTTAGGTAATTTAGCCGATCAGTTCCCCATTGTTTCGATCGAAGATGGTATGCACGAGAGTGACTGGGATGGCTGGGCCGACCTAACGCAAAAGCTGGGCAAAAAGATTCAGCTGGTTGGTGATGATTTGTTTGTTACTAATACGCGCATCCTAAAAGAAGGCATCGAAAAGGGCGTTGCTAATTCGATCCTCATCAAGATTAATCAAATCGGTACCTTGACTGAAACCTTTGCTGCAATTGAAATGGCCAAGCGCGCTAATTACACTGCCGTTATTTCCCATCGCTCTGGTGAAACCGAAGACAGTACGATTGCGGATATTGCGGTTGGTACTAATGCAGGGCAGATTAAAACCGGATCGCTGTCGCGTTCAGATCGGATTGCTAAGTACAACCAGTTATTGCGCATTGAAGAAGACTTGGGTGATGTTGCCACTTATCCCGGTAAATCGGTTTTTTATAACCTGAAGAAATAAAAGTCAACTCTCCAAGGTTATGCGACTCATTATTTATTCCATGTTTGGTTTGCTGATCGCAATCCAATACCCGCTCTGGTTAGGGAAGGGTGGTTGGTTCAAGGTCTACGAAATGGAACAGCAACTTAAGGATCAAAAAGAGTTGAACCAGGCCCTTGCTCTGCGTAATACAAAACTAGCGGGCGATGTCAATGATTTGAAATCCGGCACGCGTGCCATTGAAGAACGTGCCCGGGCAGAACACGGCATGCTCAAATCGGGCGAGTACTTTGTGCAAATTCTGCCAAGCGATAAATCAGTAGCGCAAGCAAAGCAGGATGGACTCGCTAAAGAGTCGCAAAAGCCGCAGTAAGTGGGCTTGGCCTCTTAATGCCCTCCCGATGGCGGCCGAGTCGCATCGGTTAACAAGTCGGTTTTGAATACCTGAATGCAGTCCACCGCATCAAATCGATAGCTCTTGCCGCAAAATTCACACCCCGTTTCAACGGCACCTTGTTCGGCGAGAATGCCATTGACTTCCTCCTCACCTAACATGCGCAAGACATCGGCCACCTTTTGGCGCGAACAGCGGCAGGCGAATTGGACTGGTCTTGTTGGAAAGGCCCGCACCCCAGCTTCGCTTGATTCGTTTAAAAAGAGCCTACGCAGCGTGGTCTCGGGACTGAGTTGCAGCAACTCGTCATTGGTAATAGTTTCCCCCAAGGCTTGAATGCGACTCCAGCCTTCCGCTGCAGTTTGCGAGTCGAGGTGTAAATGCCCGCCAGAATTGGGCAAGCGTTGCAACAGTAAGCCACCCACCACGTGTTCATTGCAGGCGAGCCAGATGCGGGTTTCCAATTGTTCCGAATGGCGCATATAAAGCATGATGGCTTCGGCTGCATTTTTTACAGGAACAGCAATGCCATTTTGGTCTTGTTGTAGAGCAACGATGCCTTGATAGGGCGGCTGTCCAGGCTGGCGGTCACTTGGATCTAAGGTAATGACAAGGCGGCCAGTATTGGCGGCATCCAGCAAATCGGCTAGCGTGGCGTTCGGGTCTATCTCGGAAGACTCTACCGATAACTTAACCGTGGCACGCATGGTGAGGTTCGAGCTGCATTCGACTACCAAAAGAGAAATCGGGCCCTTGCTTTGCGCCTGAATAATCAAGGTGCCATCAAATTTAAGGCTAGCACTGAGTAAAGTCGCGGCGGCGACAAAATCCCCCAGAATCTGACGAATAACAAGGGGGTCATCGCGCCGCTCCAATACCGACTGCCATGCAGTGCTAATCGACACAATTTCGCCGCGGACAGGAGCGCCATCACATACAAAGACAAGTAATTCATTCATGGTCCAAAGTATCCTTGGTTTTGCCTTGATTTGCTTGACCTGAGATAATACTGGCTATGTCTATACGTACCCGATTTGCTCCTAGTCCGACTGGCTTTATCCACCTTGGCAACCTGCGTAGCGCACTGTATCCATGGGCGTTTGCGCGCCACCATGGCGGTGCTTTTATTCTGCGCATTGAAGATACCGACCTTGAGCGCTCATCCCAAGAGGCAGTGGATGTAATCATCGACGGGATGGCTTGGCTTGGCCTTGATATCGATGAAGGCCCAATCTATCAAATGCAGCACATGGATCGCTACCGTGAAGTGATTGCAGAGATGCTGAAATCAGGCCTCGCATACCCTTGCTATATGAGTGAAGCGGAACTCAATGCCTTGCGCGATCAGCAAATGGCTAATAAAGAGAAGCCGCGCTATAACGGCCTGTGGCGACCAGAGCCTGGCAAAGTCTTGCCACCTGTACCGGAAGGCGTATTGCCGGTGATTCGCTTTAAAAATCCAATTGGTGGCTCTGTCATTTGGCAAGATGCGGTTAAAGGCCAAATTGAAATCAGCAATGACGAACTCGATGATCTTGTTATTGCCAGACCCGATGGCACACCGACGTATAACTTTTGCGTCGTAGTGGACGATATTGATATGAAGATCACCCATGTGATTCGGGGTGACGATCATGTCAATAACACCCCCCGTCAAATTAATATCATGCGCGCTTTGGGTGGCACGCCGCCGATTTATGCCCATCTGCCAACTGTCCTCAATGAGGAAGGTGAAAAGATGAGTAAGCGCAATGGCGCCATGAGTGTGCGCGATTACCAGCGTGAAGGGTATTTGCCTGAAGCCATTCTGAATTATTTAGCGCGCTTGGGCTGGGCTCATGGCGATGCTGAAGTCTTCACTCGGGATCAATTTGTGGGCTGGTTTGATTTGGATCATTTAGGACGCTCGCCAGCACAGCACAACCCTGAAAAGTTACTTTGGCTTAATCACCATTACATTCAGCACAGCGATGCGGCAAAACTGGCTGAGAAGGTCAAGCCATTTGCTCTCGAGCGCGGGATTGTTATTCCGGAAGCAGGACAGGGTCCTGACTTTGTTCAGGTGGTTGGTCTCCTGAAAGACCGCGCGAATACCTTGCTGGAAATTGCCGATGGCGCTAAGCTGTTTTATTTGCCGGCGCCGGCCTTTTCGCAGCAAGAAATCGATGCCAATATTCCAGTCAATATTCGTCCAGCAATGACCGATTTGATTCTTGCAATTGACGCCAGCGATGGCAGCAAAGAGGGGTTTTCTGGAGCGTTTAAGACGGCTCTAGCAAAGCATGAATTGAAGATGCCAGCCTTGGCTATGCCGGTTCGCTACGCCTTATTTGCCACCACCCAAACCCCAGCAATCGATGCCGTCTTGGTTATCCTGGGTAAGGCCGAAACCCTGCAGCGCCTGAGGAGGGTGCTTGCCACCGAAAAATAGGGCGAGTACGCAAAAATAGGCTAAAATCTTGGATTGTTTTAAATGTCTTGTGTTGTTGTAGCAGTTTCAACGCGAGATTATGGGGGTATAGCTCAGCTGGGAGAGCGCTTGCATGGCATGCAAGAGGTCAGCGGTTCGATCCCGCTTATCTCCACCAGCATTTAGAATGGCAGCACATGTAGTAATGGTAGTCCACGGTCCCCATCGTCTAGAGGCCTAGGACATCACCCTTTCACGGTGAGTACGGGGGTTCGAATCCCCCTGGGGACGCCAGATTTTG